>CAZDYT010000539.1:0-3365 GCA_964509395.1 uncultured bacterium | reverse complement strand
CCCTGCTGATATCGCAGCTGCCCCCGGCCCCGGCACGTGGGGCAGACCACCCGCTTCGACCCGGGCTCCACGCCCGAACCCCGACAGACCTCGCAGGGCTCGAGCCGCGGGATCTGTAGGCGCGTCTCGACCCCCTTGGCGGCCTCCTCGAGGCTGATCTCGAGGTCGTAGCGGAGGTTTTCGCCCCGGCGGGCGCGGGCTCGGCCGGCCGTCCGCGTCCCGCCGCCGAAGAAGCCTTCGAACATGTCCTCGAAGAGATCCCCGAACCCGGCGAAGTCCACGCCGCCGGGCGGCAGATCCACGCGGCCGAAGCGATCGTACCGCGCGCGCTTGTCCGGGTCGGAGAGGACCGCGTACGCCTCGTTGAGTTCCTTGAAGCGCTCCTCGGCCGCCTTGTCTCCCGGGTTGCGGTCGGGGTGGTGCTTGAGGGCGAGCTGGCGAAAGGCCTTCTTGACCTCTGCCTCGCTCGCCTCGCGGGAGACGCCGAGGATCTCGTAGTAGTCGCGCTTGGCCATCAGCGGGGCTTCAGGGCACCGCGGCCGCGGCGATCCGGGCCACCCGCGGATCTCGGCTGCGAGACGCGATCAGGAGGCAGCCTCGCCGGGTTCCGGAGGCGGCGCCGGCTCGACGGCCACCACCACCCGGGCCGGGCGGAGGACGCGGTCGTGGAAGAGATAGCCGCGCAGGGTTTCCTCCACGATGGTTTGGTCCGCGAGATCTCCCCGCTCGACGCGGGCCACCGCTTCGTGCCGTTGGGGGGCGAAGAGCTCCCCGACCGAGCCGAAGGGGCGGACCCCGAGGCGCTCGAGGGCTTTGAGGAAGTCGCGCTGGGTCAGCTCGACCCCCGCCCGGAAGCCGCCGTCGCCGCCCGGACCCGGCTCGGCGGCGAGGGCCCGCTCGAAGTTGTCGAGGACCGGCAGGATCTCGCGCAGCACCTGCTCCTGCGCCTGACGCCACCAGTCCTCGCGCTCCCGCCCGATCCGCTTGCGGTAGTTGTCGAAGTCGGCGAGGGTGCGGAGGTAGCGATCCTGCGCTTCCACCGCCTCGCGCGCCGCCGCCTCGACCTCGGCGCGCAGAGCGTTCTCGATTTCCTCGGCCTCGCGAGCCTCCCTGGCCTCCGGGGGCTCGGGCCCCTTTGGGCCGTCCCGGGCGTCCCTGACCGAGGCCGAGCTGTCCGCGTCGGCCGCCGTCACGCGATCGTCTTCCATGGTCCCGGTTGGCTACGCGAACGGTTCAGAGCGGCCGAGACGCGTCAGCCGGCGAGACACGAGCCGCGCGGTGTAGGCCACGAGCGGAACGATCTTGGCGTACGGCATCCGGCGGGGCCCCACGACGCCCAGCACCCCGAGGACGCGATCCCCGTACTTGTAGGACGCGGCCACCAGGCTCGCCTCGTGCATCTCCTGGTACGGCATCTCGGAGCCGATGACCACCTGGACGCTCTCGTTCGCGCTCGCGCGCGCCGTGAGCAACTCGATGAGCTGCCGCTTCTCCTCGAACGTGCGGAGGATCGCCTTCATCGCGCCGATGTCGGAGAACTCCGGCTGATCCAGGATGTTCGTCGCGCCGCTGTAGTAGAGATTCTTGTCCCAGATGGAGGCGAAGGCCTGGCGCGCCAGCACGGTGGAGAGCCGGGCGAGGCGATCCGCGTCGACCGGCACCGCGGTGTCGCCGAGCCGGGCGCGGATCTCCTGGAAGCTGAGCCCTCCGTACCGATCCGTCAGGACGCGGGCGACCTCGCGCAGCTCGGCCGGTGAGATCGACTCCTCCAGCGTGAGGATCCGGCTCGTCCCCCACCCGGTTTCGGTGGCGAGGACGACGAGCGCCCGGCCCCCATGGATCGGGATCAGGTCAATGCGGTCGAGCCTGGTCTGGCGGAGCGGCGGTGCCAGGATGACCCCCGCGTAGTGCGAGAGGGCCGAGAGCTGGGCCGAAGTGGACTCCATCAAATCGTCGATGTCACTGCGCGCGCCGGCCACCTGCCGCTGGAGCTGGAGGGCCTCGGTGCGCGCGATCGGCCTCGTGCCCGCGAGCGTGTCCACGTAGTGGCGATAGGCCGTGTCCGTCGGAACCCGGCCTGCCGAGGTATGGGGCTGGGCGAGATAGCCCGTCTCCTCGAGGTCCGCCATCGTGTTCCGGATGGTGGCCGCCGACAGGCCAAGGGCATACTTCTTCGCCACCTGGCGAGAGCTGACCGGCTCCGCCGTGACGATGTATTCGAAGATGACGGCCTGCAAAACCTGACGGGCCCGCTCTCCCAGCTCGTCCCAGGCCAACGACGCCTCCTCTGTCCGGACTCGGTGAGTTGCTCAGGCGCTCCCCACCATCACTAAAATATCAAACCCCGACGCGGAGTTGTCAATCCTCGCGGCCAGGCACCCGGCTGGGTGGCAGAGCCAAAAAGCCAGGCGGGTGCGCCCGCTTCGGGACGCGTTCGTGAAGGGTCCGGGTTAGGTCAGGTCGGCGGCGACGCTGTCCGCGAGAAGCACGCCACGGGACGTGAGCGCGAGCCGCCCATCCCGCGCTTCGAGCACCCCCGCCGCGAGGTAGCGGTCCAGGATCCGGGCGAGGCGCGCCGGCGCGTCGGCGAACTGGACCTCGAGCCAGGCACGCGGAACGCCTTCACGGAGCCGCAGTCCGAGCATGATCCGCTCGGCCCGGACCTGCCTCGGTGTGAGTCGCTCCTGCCAGGCGATGGGCCACCGGCCCGCAGCGAGAGCCGCGCGGTAGCGCGTATGGGCCCGCACGTTCCCGAACCGGGCGCACCCGAGGGCGGCGTGGGCGCCTGGTCCTAGCCCGAGGTACTCTTCGCGCCGCCAGTAGAGGAGGTTATGGCGTGAGCGGAATCCGGAGCGCGCGAAGTTCGACACCTCGTAGCGCTCGAGCCCGGTCGCGGCCGCACGCTCACACAGGCGCTCGAACTGGGCGATCGCCACCTCTTCGTCCGGCAAGTCGGCGGGGGGCCGCCGGCCGAACGGCGTCCCGGGCTCGAGCGTCAGCGCGGAGGCCGAGAGGTGCTCGGGGCCCCACGCCAGCACCTCGTCGAGGGGCGCGGTCCACGCGGCCAGAACCTTACCCGGGCCGGCGTAGAGGAGGTCCACGCTCACGTTGTCGAAGCCCGCGCCCCGAGCGGCTGCGTACGCGCGCCGGGCGGTCGCGGCCGAGTGCTCACGGCCGAAGCGTCGGAGGAGCCCGTCGTCGAGGGACTGGACGCCGAGCGAGAGGCGCGTCACCCCCGCGGCCCGGAACGCCGCAAGGCGCGCCGCGTCGAGGCCTTCGGGATTCGCCTCGAGCGTCACCTCGGCATCCGGGACGAGCCCGAGCCCCCGGCGCGCCGCCGCGATCAGGTCGCCGATCGCGTCGGG
>CAZDYT010000538.1:0-3372 GCA_964509395.1 uncultured bacterium | reverse complement strand
GGAGCCGCCGCTCCGGCCGGTCGGGGGACGGCTCGTGGCGTGCCATCTGGCCTGAGCCGGGGGCGCGTCTCAACACGCGGTACCTCCAGACCCGGCCGGTGGCGGTATCGAGAAGAAACACAGTTCCTAACGCCGGCGTTGACCCGCGGCCGGCCGACCGAGCCGGGGGCGAGGAAGGCCGACCGACGGGTCGAACGGCATGTTAGACGTCATGAGGCATGAGCTCGGCGATGGGTCGCTGGCCACCAGGGCCTTGCACGATGACCGTCTGCGCCATTTGGATGAACGCGACGCCAAGATGGTTCTCTATGATCTTGTAGGCGCCGGTCGCGCCAAGCGTATGAATGAGAGCGTGGTGTACCGAGAGCACGGCTTCCTGCAGGTTTTGGTCGCTCTCGAGCATCGTGATCTTAAGGCCGAGCGCCTTGCACTTCTCTGCGGATAGGTGTCGCGCATGTGACAGGGTAAGCGCGTGATCAGCGAGTTCTGCAAGGATCGCGTCGGCTTTTGCCGTTGCGTCAGGCTCACCCGCCAGCATGCCACGCAGCAGCCACTCGCGGGTCATGTCAACAGACCACTTGATGGCCTTCTCGCACTCTCCGATGAGCGTTGGCGCGTACTTCGCTATGATCGGCTGCCAGACGGGGATTTTTGATGGATCAACCTTGATCTCTCCGTGTGCCCGCTTGAACTCTTCGATTATCCCGTGCGCGGGCGTGGACCCGAACTGAGGGTCGATCGGCCCAAGGCTGGAATGCTTGCCCATCAAGATCTCGCGCGTGGCGCAAGCGATCATGGTGCCTGCTGAGAGAGCGATCTGCGGCACAACTGCACGGATGTTCGTGCCGAACATCGCATGAAGGTAGTCGACGAGGGATTCAGTTGCGGCAGTCTCACCGCCGGGTGTGTGTAGGAGGAGGTCCAGGCCTTTGGAACGGTCAAGCTGGTGAATCGCCGTCATGAAGCCATTCTTGTCAGCGTCGTTGACGTGGACGCCAGGGAGACCGGGTTTCTGAAGCCAGCCGGAGTAGTAGACGATTACGTTGCGGCCGGTCACCTCGTGGAGCTTGGCCAGGTATTCACGGCGGATGACGTCGTGAATGCTTCCTCGCTTCCGAATGTCCTCCAGGATGCTATGCCAGCTCGGCATGGCTTTCTTCTCTGGCGCTGGTCAGCGACTCGACGCGGGTGAAGATGAGCGTCCGAGTGCTCTCGGCTTCGGCTGGCTCGGCTTGAACCGTCGAAAGAACATGGCGGCGCTCGTCCTCAGACTCAAGGCCGAAGTCTCGGAACATCTGTAGGATGTCGTCGTAGGTAAGCGGCGCCACGAGCATCCTCCTTGTCCGGTGACGTCTAACTCGAATTCGGCGATCTTCAACCGCTCTCTTCTCGGTTGGCCAGGCAACTCGCACCGTCGGAAGGTAAGCCCCGGTCTGGAAACGGATGGATTCTATCGTGTGCGCACCAACCCCTTGCCAGACTGGCGCAGAGCAGTGAAATGACAGTAGGTGTCCCTGAGGTCGAGGGCGATTGAGGCCATCGTCTTCGTGGTACCACTGCCGATCTCCGCGAGGTCGAACTCGATCCCATTCGGGAGGTTGATGCGGACGCGATGCTCCGCCCCCGTCGCAGGGCTTCGGATCGGACAGGCCGTGGACTCGAGCACGCCGGCGATCACGATGCGCGCTTTTCTGCGCTCGATATCCACGTCAAACTCGATGCGTTTGAAGAGCGGAGGATGGACGGTGCTCGACATCGTCCGATAGACCCACCAGTGGGTCGCCCCCTCGTTGGTCTCGCCACCGTATAGGACGGTAGCAAGAGCGTCTCGTTGCTTGCCGTCCGCTCGCTCATCGACGACGGCCTGACACTCGCCGTTGCCCTCGTAGATCGGTCCGGGCCAGGCGTAGAGGAGGGCTGCGCCGAGGCCATCGAGCGCCACGTCTCCAAAGTGCCCCTTATCGATGCGAACGGCCGCGAAGCCGCGGCAGTCTCCGTTCGTGGGGCGGCGTGACTCGAACTGGCAAGGACAGGCGTAGTCGCAGTTGCAATTGCTGAACTCGACTCCTTCGATGTACCAGTCAACCTGTGCCATGGTGTCCTCCGTCAGAACTACTTCCCGGCCAACATGATCATGCGCGCGTGCTGCGCCAAGGCGACGACGAGCATGACGAGGAACGGAACGCGCCTGATGTTCATGGCTGCCTCGCGCTGGCTAAGTGGCTTTACGGTACCGGGTCCCGATCGAATAGTCGCCGAACGCGCACGCTCAGCGGCCGGCGGGCGAGCAACGCGAGCCCCCGGTCCGTTGGAGCGTGATGTTGGGCAGCGTGACATCATTGAATCACCTGATTCGCCCGTAGCAGCAGCGACGGCGGGATCGTGAGGCCGAGCGCCCGCGCGGTCTTGAGGTTGATCGTCAGGTCGAACGTGGTCGGCTGCTCGACGGGCAGCTCGGCGGGCTTGGCGCCCTTCAAGATCTTGTCCACGAAAGACGCCGCGTGTCGCCAGAGGGTAACGGTGTTCGGCCCGTAAGACATGAGGCCCCCGGCCTCGACATTCTGCCTGAGCCCATGCATCGACGGCAGCCGGTATCTTGCCGCGAGGTCGGCGAGCCGTGCCCCCTGGTCCACAAACAGCGCGTCTGCCACTACCAGCACGGCCTCCACTCGCCGCTTGGCCATTGCCGCGAAGGTGCCGTCGAGCTCGTTGGGCCCGCGTGCCTCCAGGAACTGCAGCTGCACTCCCATCGATCGGGCCGCGAGCTTCACCGCTGCTATCGCGCGTGAATGGGCCGGATTGGCCGGGTTACTGAGGATTGCCACGAGGCGGAGCTTGGGCACGGTCTCCTTGAGTAGCTCGAGCCCTTTACCGATGATCTCGAGGTCGACGCTCCAGGACAACCCGGTGACGTTCCCGCCCGGACGCGCAAGGCTCGAGACGAGTCCGAGCTCAACAGGGTCGGCGGCGCCCAGCATGACGATGGGGATCGTCCCGGTGGCGTTCTTGGCCGCCACGGCTGGGGGTGTCGGTCCCGCTGCGATGACGTCCACCTTCAGCCGGACCAGTTCGGCCGCGAGGTCGGATAGCCGGTCGACCCTGCCCTCCGCGAATCGATGGTGGATGACGATGTTCTGGCCTTCAACCCACCCGAGCTCACGTAGCCCCTGCCGGAACGCCTCAACGGAAGGCGCGGTGGCCGAAGTGGGCGACAGGAGACCTATTCGGTAGACCTTGCCCGTCGGCTGCGCGTCGGCCGCCAGCGGCGCGGCGAGAATGGATACAGCCACCAGGCTGAGTTTAATGAACGTCGCTGCCACAGCGCTTCCCCCGGGAGTCGTCATGACCGTGGCGTTCCTTTGTCTGCCCAAC
>CAZDYT010000537.1:0-3375 GCA_964509395.1 uncultured bacterium | reverse complement strand
CCGACGCTCTCAGGCCCGATCGTGGGCGGCGCACCAGGCCGCACCAGCGTCCCGCCGCCCAGGCCCAGCGAGAGGAGGTCCGGCATCCGGAAGAGCGTCCGGACCCCGCCCACCTCCACCACGGAGTTCGCCTCGCGCGGGAAGCCGTGGCGGAGCGCGCCGACGTCGGTGGAGGTGCCGCCCACGTCGATGACGAGCGCGTCGCTGAGCTTCGAGAGGAACGCGGCGCCGCGCATGCTGTTGGTCGGGCCCGACGCGAAGCTGTAGACGGGAAAGGCCTGGGCCGCCTCGGCGAGCGTCACGGTCCCGTCGTTCTGCGTGAGGTAGAGCGGGGCCGCGATCCCGCTCTGCCGGAGAGCCTCGACGAAGGCGCGGGTGGTGCGGCGGGCCAGGTCGATGAGGCAAGCGTTCAGCAGCGTCACGTTCTCGCGCTCCAGGAGCCCGATCCGGCCGAGGTGATGCGAGACGGTGATGGCCACCTCGGGGCACTCTTCCCGCAGGATGGCGGCCGCCTCCTCCTCGCACCCGGGGTTCAGCGGCGAGAAGACCGAGGCGATCCCGACCGAGCGAAGGCCCGACTCGCGGATCCGGCGGGCGACGCGCCGCATCCCGGCGGGATCGAACGGGACGATCGGGCGGCCGTCGACCTCGTGGCCTCCCTCGAGCATGAAGACCTCGCCCCGAACGAGACGGGCGAGGTCCTCGGGCCAGTCGACGAACGGGGGGAGCGAGGCGCTCGCCGGGAGCCCGATCCGGATCGCCGCAACAGGCGTGAGGTCGCGCCGCTGGACGACCGCGTTGGTGAAGTGGGTGGTGCCGATCATCACGGCGTCCACGGGCGCGCGTGCGATGCGCGAGCCCTCGAGCAGCAACCCGAGCGCCGTGGTAATCCCCGAGGTCACATCGGCCGTCGTCGGGGTCTTGACGGCAAACGCCACCCGCTCGTCCTCCAGGAGGACCGCGTCGGTGTTGGTGCCGCCGACGTCGATCCCGATCCGTCTCATAGCCGTCCAGCGCCGGGGCCCGCCGCCTTCGGCGTCATCGCAAACACCGACCGGAAGTCGAGATCGTAGCCGAAGGCCCTGGGCCCGACGTGCTCGAGTCCCTTCGGGGTCAGCAGGATCGGCGGCGCCGGCAGCGCGATCACGGTGACGCGCTGGCCGTAGCGCAGGGTCTCCGTCCCGATGGCTTCGCCAGAGAGCGTATCCATCACGCAGATCAGGTCGGGCGTCATCACGCGCGGCTCGCCGTCGAGCCACCCGACGGCGAACTCGTTCTGGAAGGCGAGCTTGAACGTCTGGCCCTTGTCCTCGTCGAGGCCGTCGAGGGCCGCGGCGCCGCGCAGGAACCCCTCCGTCGTGCGCCGGTTGACGTCCTGGACCTTGCCTCGGAAGAGGAGCACGCCGCCCTCCGCCTCGATCACCGCCCGGATCGGATCGCGGTGGGCCCGCCGCGCCGCCTGGACGGTCTCGCCGAGGCGGATGGCCTTGGTCACCGTGTAGAGGATGCCGCACTCCTTCACCTCTTTGCCCGTGCGGGGGGCCTTGCAGGTGGCGGCGGTCGAGCCGACCTCGGTGGTGACCTTCCGGGAGAGCCGCTCCATCCACTTCCACGTGGCGGCGCGGGCGACGATGACCGCGTTGTCCCGCACGTCGGCGAGCGTCAACGGATACGTCCGGAGGTCGTGGACGGCGAAGCTCGTCATCTGGGCCTCGGGAAAAGCCCGGCCCATGGCATCGGCGTCCACCACCGGGATGTCGAGGAGGGCGGCGGCCATGAACGGCGCGAGCCCGTTGCTCCCCCCGATCTCGACGGCCATCACCGCGCGGAAGCGCCGTCCGAGGTACTCCTCCATCATGCGGACCGCCCGGTAGATCGACCCGGGGTCCTTGAGGCGCTCCTGGGTGACCAGCGGCGCCCCCATGTAGGAGACCACCGCGACGGAGTCGTCGTCGCCGAGGTCGGCGGGATCCATGAGCCGAACGACCGTGCCCTCACGGTAGAGCCTCCGCATGTTGAGGAGGCCGTGGTAAGGGCTCCCGCCGCCACCGGTCCCGAGGATCCACGCGCCGATGGCGAGCGACTCGATCTCCGCTGCCGACACCGGTCTCACGGGCGCTGCCTCCGCGCTCGGTATTCTCGCCCGATCATCCGGTCCGCCTCAACCCCCGCCGCGCCGGGTCTCCCCGACGCCGACCTAGAGTCCCTGCGGGTCGGGTGCCCGCTGGAGGGGCGAGGGCCGAGGACGCCGGGATGCGACGGTCATCGGCCACGGCGCTAGGACTGGTCAAAGCGGGCCCCGGCCCGTATCATCTAGGCTCGTGAAAGCGATGCGCGCGACCCGGTGGTGTGAGCCGTCGGAGATGGAGTACGCGGAGGTCCCCGACCCGCAGCCGGCGCCGGGCGAAGTGCTGATCGAGATCCATGCCATCGGCTGCAACTTCCCCGACATCCTGATGATCCAGGGCACGTATCAGGTCAAGCCGCCGCTCCCCTTCAGCCCGGGCCACGAGGTGGGCGGCGTGGTGCGAGAGGTCGGCCCCGGCGTGACGCGCATCGGGCGCGGCCAGCGGGTCCTCGCGATGCTCGGCTGGGGCGCCTACGCCGAGCGGGTGTCGGCCCCGGTCGAGCACGTCTTTCCCATCCCGGACGCCATGAGCTTCGAGGAGGCCGCCGCCTTCGGCCTGGTCTACCAGACCGCTTACTGCGCCCTCGTCCAGCGCGCCGCCCTCCGGCCCGGGGAGTGGCTCCTCGTCCACGGGGCGGCCGGCGGCGTGGGCCTGGCGGCGGTCCAGCTCGGCAAGGCGCTCGGGGCGCGCGTCATCGCCACCGCGGGCACCGAGGCGAAGCTCGAGATCGCCCGGCAGTCCGGTGCCGATATCCTCATCAACTACCGGACCGAGGACTGGGTCGAGCGCGTCAGGGCCCTCACGGGCGGCGAGGGCGCCGACGCGATCTACGACCCGGTCGGCGGGGACGTCTTCGACGCCTCGACCAAGTGCATCGCGTTCGAGGGGCGCCTCCTCACGATCGGCTTCGCCGGCGGACGCATCCCCTCGGTCGCCGTCAACCGGATCCTCCTGAAGAACGTGAGCATCGTCGGCGTCCACTGGGGGCTCTACCAGCGCCGTGGCTCGCCGCGCATCCCCGAGTGGATGGACGCGCTGTTCACGCTCTACGAGAAGCGACAGATCCGCCCCGTCATCTACCGGACCTATCCCCTCCGCGACGCCGCGCAGGCGCTCCGGGCCATCGCGGACCGGGAGAGCTATGGGAAGGTGCTGCTGATCCCCTAGCGCGCATCATTCACGAATGCACGCGGGGGAGGGTGGGTGACGCGGCGAACGGGCGCCCACGGCGCCCGCAGCGGCGGGG
>CAZDYT010000536.1:0-3386 GCA_964509395.1 uncultured bacterium | reverse complement strand
GGAATCCTCACCGGTCTCGAGAAGAGAATCCACGCCTCGCTGCCCTCGAGGCTCAGCGCCGGGAAGACGAAGCGGAGCGCCACGGTCGTCAGGAAGTACCCCGTCGCGAGGAGTGAGAAGGCGACGAGCCGCGCCGTGACATCCTCGGTCCCCGCTCGGTCGGGAACGGGCACCCCGAGGAAGAGCAGGGTGTAGAGCGCCAGGAGGAAGGCGAAGAACGCGCCCCGGCCGAGTTCCTGGGGGCTCCGCGCCACGCTCACCAGCTCCTTCTCCAGCAGGGCCCCGACGGGCCCGCGGAGGATCGCGGGGAAGGTCCGCCAGCCGTGCGGGGGGATGGCCGTGCCCTCCGGGCGCGCGAGGAGCACGCCCTCGGCCGCGCGCCAGATCGCGCGGCGGAAGAGCGCTCCGCCCCCCCAATAGGCCGCCGCCGCCGCCAGCACGGGAAGGACGAGACTCAGGAGGAGGGCACGCTGCGGATCGCTCCCCTGCCCCGTCGCGAGGCCAAAGATCGACGCGGCGAAGGCGTGGCTCGGCCACCGGGCGAACTTGTCCTCGACGAAGTGGAGCGCGACCGTGGTGCCGTTCAGCAGCCCCGGCTCGAACATCGTGTTGAGGTCGGCGCGGGTCGGGACCACGGCCCGCCCGACCAGGAGGCTCGCAACGGCCAGCAGCACGACCGTGAGCCCGACGATCCCGACGCGCGAGCGGAAGTGCCCGAGCGCGGTGCCGAAGGCCATCGTGAGGCACGTGCCCAGGCTTCCCGCGAACACGAGAAAGCCCAGCAGCAGGAGGGCCCCGACCGCGTAGAAGCCGGGCGCCCGGTTGTAGCTCACCCCGAGGGCCAGGAGGGCCGGGGCCGCCAGCACGACGAACGCCCAGGAGGTCAGGACGAACGTCTCCAGGCTCCGCAGCGTGAAGAGGGCGCGGAGGGGGACGGGTGAGCTCAGGAACAGCCGGTTCTCGGCGACCCGGAAGAAGACGGTGGAGCCGGTCACGACGGCGCTCAGCATCCCGATGACGAAGATGAGGACGAAAAAGGCCTCGAGCGCGTACAGCGTCAGGGGAGGAGCCGCGACGCCGAGGTCCGCGACGGCGCGGAACGAGCGGGTGAAGAAGAGGTACTCGGCGACCATCACGGCGACGAAGACGACCACGAAGGCCAGGGCGACGGCCAGGCGCGCATCGCGCTCGCGGACGATCTTCGCCGCGATGTGGAGCCGCCAGCGCAGGAGCGTGCCGACGAGTCCCACGCGCGGGGCCCCCGCTAGGGTCCTTGAACCACCAAACTCGTGGTCAATGAGTCAAGTTCCATTGCTCTCCCGCCTCGGGCCGTGGTCGAGACCCGAGCAGCCCCAGGACGCAGGGAGGAGGCGCGCCGAGGCGTATGCCGCCATTGGCCATCTGGTCGCGACGCCTCCGGCCTACGGCCTCCGGGCCGTCGCTCCCTTCTGGGAGGCGCGCCGACGACCGAGGACGCCGGGATGCGACGGGGATCGGCCACGGCGCTAGCTCAAGGCCACGGGATGCCCCCAGACCCTTCCCACGGCAGGCTCGTCGGCCGTTGTTCATCCGCCTAGCCGCGATGGGTGAAGTGGAGGTAGAGCGCCTCGAGGGACGCCGCCGGCAGGCCGGCGGCCGCCCGGAGCGCCGCCAGGTCCCCCTCCCGGACGAGGACCCCCTCGGACAGCAAGCCGACCCGGTGGCAGACGGCCTCGGCGAAGCCCAGCGTGTGGGTGCACAGGAGGACCGCCCCGCCCGTCTGCGCGAACGTCTTGAAGATCTCCCGCGTGGTGATCGCGCTTTCCGGATCCAGCCCCACGATCGGCTCGTCCGCCACCAGCACGCGCGGCTCGTGCAGGAGGGCCGCGAGGATCGCCAGCTTCTGCTTGTTCCCGCGCGAGTAGTTCTCGACGTACGTGTCGATGACCGCCGAGAGCGGAAAGAGCGTCAGGAGCCGCTCGATCCGGACCACCCGCTCCTGGGAAGGCACCCCGTACAGCTCGCCCATGAGGTGCAGAAACTCCCGCCCGGAGAGCTTCTCGTAGATGAACGGCTCGTCCGGGAGATAGCCCAGCGCCCGCTTGGCACGCTCGGGCTCTGTCTGGAGGTCCACGCCGCTGACCACGATCCGGCCCCCGGTCGGGCGATAGAGCCCGGTGAGCATCTTCACCGTCGTCGTCTTCCCCGACCCGTTGGGCCCGATGAGCCCGTAGATCTCGCCCGGATGGACCGTGATGGAGAGGCTCCGCACCGCCGTGAGCGCCCCAAACTGCTTGGTGAGGCCCTCGAGTCGGAGCCCGCCCCCGTCCCGCGCGAGCGCGCTCATCCCTCCGCCGTCCTCACGGTCCGGGCGTCCGGAACTGAAAGACCTCGTACCGGTCCTTCGGGCGCAGCGTCACCGTCTCGAGCTGGCCGGCCCGGTACACGGTGAGCCGAACCTCACGGCCCACCGCCGTCCCCCAGAGCTTTCGGTAGAAGTCGCCGAGGTCCACCACCCGGTCGTCGTTGAGGCGCACGATGACGTCGCCGTGCTTGAGCCCCCCCACCTGCGCCGGCCCCGCGGGCGAGACGCCGGCGATGGCCACGCCCCCCTCGATCGCCACGGCGCGCACGCCGAGCCACGGGCGCGGCGGCCGGGCTGGCCGGCCGTCGGCCAGGAGCGCCTGCCGGACGGGCGGGAAGAGGTCGATCGGGATCGCGAGGTTCTCCCCCGGAAGGCGCAGCGACACGATCCCCAAAAGGGCCCCATCGACGTCCACCAGCGCCGCGCCGCCGAAGGCGGGGTGCTGCGGGGCCACCAGGAGCGCGCGCTCGAGCATGTACTCCCAGTAGGCGACGAACCGCCGGACGCCGGTGATGGCCGCAGTGCGCGCGATCACCCGATGGTCCTCGCCCATGGCGATGACGGAGACGGGCTGGCCGGGCACGACGGGATTGGAGCGGCCGAGCCCGACGGCCGGGTAGAGGCCGCCGCCCGCGAGGCGGAGGAGCGCGAGACCACTCTCGAAGTCGTGGCCCACCACGCGGGCCGCCACCCTCCGCCCGTCGCCCACCGCGATCTCGAGCGCGCTCGCCTCCAGGATGAGGTAGCCCACCGTCAGCACGGTGCCGTCGGGATCGATGATGATCCCCGACCCCCGGCGCTCGACGCCCAGAGCCGCCGCCGAGGGGCGGTCGCGGGGAATCCGGGCCCAGATCCCGACGACAGCCGGGCTGGCGCGCGGCCGCCGTCGGCATCTCCTGCGCCGCCCCCGGGTCGAAGCGCGGCGCCGCGGCGCGCGGGGCGGCCGTCGCGGCCACCACGAGCGCGAGGAACAGCACGACGACCCCGAAACCACTCATGAGACCCACCGCCTACTAGGCTACTTGGAACGGGCCCCGATTCG
>CAZDYT010000535.1:0-3389 GCA_964509395.1 uncultured bacterium | reverse complement strand
AGCACTGGAGGTCGGCTTACTGCCAGCAGCGCAAGGAGATGGCGCACAGCGTCATCGAGGCGAGTCGGCATAAAACATCGGGGCCCGGCCGGCCGATGCTGGGCGGAAAGGAGTCGCGATGTTGCACCGGTTCTTCCGGGACCCGCGGGTACTGAGCCGTCTTCGACACGGTGCCTTGGGGCCTGCGCTTGACGAGCTGGCCGCTGAGCTGCATGGTCGAGGCCACACGCCGATAACCATCCAGCAGTACTGCCGCGCCGCGCACCACTTCATCCGGTGGGTAGGAACGACGGGCATCCCGCGGTCAGCGCTGAACGCCGAGGCGCTCAGCCGGTTTGCCCAGGAGCACGCGGCGGGGCAGTGCGTTTGCCCGGTGGGGAGAGGTGTGTCGCTGCCGCGCGTGCGGGCGTCGGTAGGGCATCTGTTGATGCTCCTCGGGGTCGATCCCGAGCCAAGAGCGTTGATGGCCAGCGAGGCTAGAGCCTTGATGGCCAGGGATCCTGCGGACGAGGTCATCGCAGCAGCCGAAGAGCACTGGCGCGGCACCTGCGGCTTGGAGGCGGGCACGTGCCGCGAGTACGCCCGGGTGGCGCGATGGTTTCTGAAGGCGCGTTACGGTGACGGGCCCATTGACCTGGGGCTGCTCACGCCGCGGGATCTGCTCGAGCACGTCTCCGACTACGCGGGCCGGGTGTCGCCGGGCACGGCCAGGCAGGTGACCACGGCGCTTCGGAGCTTCCTGCGCGCCCTGCACTTCCGGGGTCTGTGCGGCGCCCAGCTTGCCAGCGCGGTGCCCACGGTCGCCTACCGGAAGCTGTCCCAGCTTCCCTGCCTCATGACCGACGAGCAACTCCGTCTGCTCCTCGGCTCCTTCGACCGCTCCACCGCCCTGGGCCGGCGCGACTACGCCGTGACTCTATGCCTGGCAGGCCTGGGAATGCGCGCGGGCGAGGTCGCCCGGCTCTCCCTGAACGACATCGACTGGCGCGCGGGAACGATGCTGATCGAAAGGAGCAAGAATCGGCGGGCCCGGCAACTGCCGTTGCCCGCCCAAGTCGGTCGTGCCCTGGCTGCCTACCTGCGGCGCGGCCGGCCACGGACCACGGAGCGTCGCGTGTTCGTCCGCCACAGGGGGCCCGCGGGGCCCATCACTGCCAAGACCGTCGCGGCTGTGGTGTGGGAGGCCCACGAGCGTGGCCGGGTGGGAGCCTCCTCTCGCGGCACTCACGCCTTGCGCCACACGGCTGCGACGCGCCTGCTTCGCGCCGGGGCCTCCCTCAAGGAGATCGCCGATGTCCTGGGGCACCGCTCCCTCGACTCCACGGTCATCTACGCCAAGGTGGACGTGGAGCGGCTCGCAGGGGCGACCCTGCCGTGGCCGGGGAGGGTGTGACCATGAGCTATCCCAGCATGGAGAGCGTGGCCATGGACCATCTCTCCCTTCGTCGCAAGCTGGGGTTCATCGTAGGGGATCAGGCGCGCCGTGTGCTGAGCTTTGCGCGCTACGCCGACCGGGCGGGCCACCAGGGACCGATCACCACGGAGCTGGCGGTGGGGTGGGCGACGCTTCCCCAAGATGCCGGTCGCGCCTGCTGGGCGCAGAGGCTCGGGTTCGTCCGCCAGCTCGCACGGTATCAGGCCACCCTGGATCCCCGTACCGAGATCCCTCCGGACGGCCTGCTCGGCCCCTACTACCGCCGCATCCAGCCGCACATCTACTCGGAGGACGAGCTTGCCGCACTGCTGCGGGCGGCGGAGGGCCTGGGCCCTCCAGGCAGCCTGCGCTCGCGGACGTTCACCACGCTCTTTGGCCTCTTGGCCTCGACGGGGCTCCGCATCTCCGAGGCCGTGCGGCTGACCCGTGCCAATGTGGATCTCGTCACAGGGATGCTGCGCGTCTCCGCGACGAAGTTCCGCAAGTCGCGGTTGGTCCCGCTCCACCCCTCCACGGCCAAGGCATTGAAGGACTACGCCGAGCATCGGGATCGCCGCCACCCGTTGAACGCGACCGACGCCTTCTTCGTCTCCGCTCGCGGCAAGCCTGTGAAGTCCCGCCGGGTCCAGGACGTGTTCCCCGAGCTGCGAAGGCGTCTCGGCTGGTCGGGCGGCTGCGGGCGAAGGGCTCCTCGGATCCACGACCTGCGCCACACGTTCGCCTGCAGACGGCTCCTGGCGTGGTATGCCGAAGGCGCAGACCTGGCGCGCATGATCCCGGTGCTGTCGACCTACCTCGGCCACACGCGGGTCACGGACACCTACTGGTACCTGACGGCGACACCCGAGCTGCTGGCGGCGGCGTCCGCCCGGTTCGAACAGCAGCACGGAGGCGCGCGGTGACGGCCTCCGCCCCGACCTTCCCCGTCCTGGTGCAGGACTTCTTCGCGCAGCGGCTGGTGAACCAGGCCAACGCAAGCGCCCGCACGGTGGCGAGCTACCGGGACACCTTTCGTCTGCTCCTCGGTTACGCCCAAGCCAGTCACGGCAAGCCGCCCACGGAGATCACGCTGACGGACCTCGATGCGCCACTCGTCCTCGCCTTCCTGGGCCACCTGGAGAAGGAGCGCGGCAATTCCGTCCGCACCCGCAACACCCGCCTGGCCGCCCTGCGCTCCTTCCTGCACTACGCGGCGCTCCGCGACCCCGCCTCCCTGCCGAGCATCCAACGCGCGCTGGCAATTCCGATGAAGCGCTTCGATCGCCGCCTGGTGGGCTTCCTCCCGCGCGAGGAGATCGACGCCATCCTGGCCGCACCGGATGCTTCCACCTGGGTCGGCCACCGCGACCAAGTCATGTTCGCCACTTTCTACAACACCGGTGCGCGGATCTCGGAGGTGGTCGCCCTGCGCAGGCTGGACGCCGAGCTCGAGCGGGGCTCCTACCTCCTCATCCGCGGCAAGGGCCGCAAGGAGCGCACGGTCCCGCTCTGGAAGACGACGGCGGCCCGGCTCAAGGCGTGGCTGAAGCAAACCGAGGGGCGTGAGCCCGAGTCCCCTCTCTTCCCGAACCGCAACGGCGCGCCTCTGTCCCGCTCCGGCATCGAGCGGCGGCTGCGCGCCGCTGTTCGCATCGCTGCCCGCCTCTGCCCGGCCCTGAAGGATCGGCGTGTCTCGCCCCACATCCTCCGCCACACGACCGCCATGCATCTGCTGCAGTCCGGCGTCGACATCACGGTCATCGCGCTCTGGCTCGGCCACGAGAGCCCCGCCACCACGCACCACTACGTGGAAGCGGACCTCCGCATGAAGGAACAGGCGCTCAAATGTCTGACGGAGCCCATCGGCGGGCCGCCCCGCTTCCGGGCCAAGGACAGCCTCCTCGCGTTCCTCGAGGCGCTCTGATGATGCGGACCTCCCTCGATCGGAGCCCGCCATCCACGCGGGTAGCGTGCG
>CAZDYT010000534.1:0-3391 GCA_964509395.1 uncultured bacterium | reverse complement strand
TTGCCAGGCAGATGGCGCAGTCGAAGGCGCCGGTGCCCCACTTCTACGTGACGACCGAGATCGCCATGGAGCGGGCGGCGGCCCTTCGGGAGGAGCTCCAGGCCCTGCCGGGCGCCCCGAAGGTGACCGTCACCGACCTGATCGTCCGGGCGTGCGCCCTGACGCTCCTCCGGCACCCGGGCGTCAACGCGAGCTTCCAGGGCCAGTCCCTCCGGCGCTACCGCGCGGTGCACATCGGCGTCGCCGTGGCCCTCGACGACGGGCTCATCACGCCCGTGCTCCGCGACTGCGACCAGAAGAGCCTCTTCCAGATCGCGACCGAGGCGCGCGACCTCATCGAGCGGACCCGCGCGCGGAAGCTCAGGGCCCACGAACTCTCGGGCGCGACCTTTTCGGTCTCGAACCTCGGCATGTTTCCGGTGGACGAGTTCTCCGCGATCATCAACCCGCCCGAGGGAGCGATCCTCGCCGTGGGCGCGATCGTGGAGAAGCCCGTCGTGGCCGAGGGGCAGCTGGCGATCGGCAAGCGCATGCGGCTGACGCTGTCGTGCGACCACCGGGTCATGGACGGGGTGATGGGCGCGCGCTTCCTCGGAGACCTGAGAGCCCTCCTCGAAGCGCCCCTCGGCCTCCTGGTCTGACGGCTATGGCCGCCGAGCGCTTCGACGTCGTCGTCGTGGGGTCGGGGCCGGGCGGCTACGTCGGCGCCATCCGCGCCGCGCAGCTCGGGCTCGGGACCGGGGTGGTCGAGGCCGACCGGCCGGGCGGGATCTGTCTCAACTGGGGGTGCATCCCGACCAAGGCCCTCCTGCGGAACGCCGAGGTCCTTCAGCTCTTCCAGCGAGCGGCGGAGTTCGGCGTCAGCTTCGACAACCTCCGGTCCGACTATGCCGTGGCCTATCGGCGCAGCCGACAGGTCGCCGATCGGATGGCCAAGGGCGTCGAGTTCCTCTTCCGGAAGAACAAGATCACCCTGTTCCCGGGGCGGGGGGAGTTGATCGGAGCCGGGGCCGTGCGCGTCCACGCGGCGCAGGGGTCTTCCCAGACCCTGGAGGCGCGCGCGGTGATCCTGGCGACGGGGGCCGAGCCCAAGAGCCTCCCCGGCGTCGCGCTCGACGGCGTGCGCGTCATTACCTCGGACGACGCCCTCCGTCTCGAGCGCCTGCCGGCGTCCGTCGTCATCATCGGCGCCGGCGCGGTCGGCGTCGAGTTCGCGGACGTGTTCGCGGCCTACGGCGTCCAGGTCACGGTGGTCGAGGCCTTGCCGCGGCTCCTGCCGCTCGAGGACGAGGAGATCTCGCGGCTCCTCGCCCGCAGCTTCGCCAAGCGCCAGATCGAGGTGCGCACGGGCGCGACAGTCCAGGCGGTCACGGCCGGTCGCGACGGCGTCCAGGTCGAGATCGAGCACGAGGGCAAGGCAGCGCGCCTCGGGGTCGAGCAGGTCCTGATGGCCGTGGGGCGTGGCGCGAAGGTCCGGGAGCTCGGCCTCGAAGCGGCTGGCGTCGCGATGGAGCGGGGGTTCGTCAAGGTGACCCCTCACATGGAGAGCTCGGTGCCGGGCGTCTACGCGATCGGGGATGTGACCGGGCCGCCGCTCCTGGCCCACAAGGCCAGCGCCGAGGGGATCGTCGCCGCCGAGACGATCGCCGGCCAGGCCAGGCACGGCGTGGCCTACCAGGCCGTGCCGAACTGCACCTACTGTCACCCCCAGGTGGCGAGCCTCGGCCTCACCGAGGCGCAGGCGCGCGAGCGGGGGCTCGCGGTGCGCGTCGGCAAGTACCAGTTTTCGGCGAACGGGAAAGCCCAGGCGCTGGCGGAGCCGGAGGGGCTCGTGAAGATCGTCGCTGCGGCAGACACGGGGGAGATCCTGGGGGTCCACATCCTCGGGGCCGAGGCCACCGAGCTGATTGCCGAGCTCGGGCTGGGAAAGACGCTGGAGGCCACGGTCGAGGAGGTCGGCCACACCATGCACGCCCACCCCTCCATGTCGGAAGCCGTCATGGAGGCGGCCCTCGACGCGATGGGGCAGGCGATTCATCTTTAGCTCGGAGGGGGGCAAGCCCCCCCCTGGAGTTGCGGCGGCACAGCCGCCGCTCGGAGCGTGGATGGCCCGGCCGTGGTCGGCGTCAGCCCACGCGGAGGCGGACCTGTAAGGCTGAGGGACGCTCACCGGCCCGTGCTGGGCCAATCTGTCACCCCACAGACAAGGAGAGACACACATGCTGGAGCTACTGTCACCTGGCGGGACGATGGAGATGGTCCGCGAAGCCCTCGCCGCGGGGGCCGATTCCGTCTACGTGGGGCCCCTGGGGTGGAGTCGGCGCGAGGCTGCCTACGAGCTCCCGCACCAGCTGATCCACGAGACGATTCAGATGGCACACGGTCGCGGGGCCAAGCTCCGCGTGGCGCTGAACGCCGACATCGAGGGCCGGGACCATGCCGAGATGATGCGGAAGGTCGAGGCGTACGCGCAGTGGGGCGTGGACGGCTTCATCATGAAGACGCCCGAGGCCATGCGTGACGTGCACTCGCGTTTTCCCGAGATCACGATCCACGCGAGCGTCGGGTGCAACGTTCGGGACCGAGCGGCGATGGAGCGCGTCAAGGATGCCGGGGCCACGCAGTTCGTCGCGTCCACGGCCCTCAATACCTACGAGCGCATCGCCGCCCTCAAGCGCACCGCCGACGACGTGGGCGTCGGCGTCGAGCTTCTGATCCACTCGAACCGGTGCGTCACCGGCGTGGGCGGCTGTCGGCTCTATGACTACTTCGCCCCCTACTTCGAGGAGCAAGTCGTCCACGACTCGGACGGCAGCACCCGGATCAAGCTCATCGGCAACCCGGACAAGGGCGGGGTCTGCTACCGACCCTGTCTGGGCACGCATATCCCGCAGATCGCGCAGAAGTTCCCGACGAAGGTTCTGACCTACCTCGAAAGGTCGAACAACGAGATCTACGCGCTGCTTGAAGATGTGCCCCGATACATCGCCTTGGGCGTGACCACACTCAAGATCCAGGGCCGCGAATACCCGGCCCCGCTGATCGCCGAGCTGACCAAGATCTATCGGAAGCTGATCGACCAGACGCGGGAGGGGCGCGCGGATACCGCCGCGGCCCGGGCCGCGCTCGACGGGGTCTTAGCCGAACGGGACCAGTACCGGAACGCCAAGACCCGAGCGCTCCACGAGCGGCTCATGGCCAGGATGTCGGAGGAGCTTCACCAAAAACTGGTCGCCCGCATGGAAGCGACCGACTGGGACCCGACCTTCGAGGAGGCGCGGCTCCTTCAGTCCGAATCACAGCGCCGGTCGTCAAGGGCCTGCTCGGGAGACGGCTCGATCGGCGGCGTCATGCCCGTCCGTCGCGCCTAGGTCACCCGGAGGGGGGCTCC
>CAZDYT010000533.1:0-3398 GCA_964509395.1 uncultured bacterium | reverse complement strand
CCTCAGCGGGCAATGCCCGGGCGAAGAGCGCAGACGCGAATCAACTGGTTCTCTGGCAGCCGGCCCGAGCGCTTTAGCTGTGACGGCCCGGTGTACGCCGCGGGGCCAATGCGGGGCCACTGGCCCTCGCGACACCTCAACATGGCCTCTGACCTGCGTATGACGCCGCTCACCGAAAATGCATCGAGGCGCTCACCGAAATTGCACCTCCAGAGCGGGGCCGATCTTACCGAGTGATGCCGGCGATCACCCCCTCCCGACGGGCCCACGTGGGCGCGTTCCACGCGTTCGGAGCGGGCGGGCCGAAAACCAGGCCTCTCACAGCCCCGTAGAGCGCCGTTCGCGAACGGGTGAGGGTCGGACCTAGGCGCTGCGGGGTGTTCGCGACGGCTGCCTCGATCATGGGGCCCCCTCGATGAAGCCTGGCGCCGACGGCCCCATGCCGGCTCGCAGCGCCTCCAAGCGCGCGCGGTGGGCCCGCATGCGGTACGAGTCCCCGTTGATGGCAAGAAGCGTCGCCCGGTAAAGGAACCGGTCCAGGATCGCCGCCGCCATCATCGAGTCGGAGAAGATCTCCCCCCAGCTGGCGATGCTGCGGTTGGTGGTCACGATCATGGAACCGTGCTCCGCGCGGCGGGACACCACCTGGAAGATCGCCGCCGCCCCCTCCGCCGGCAGCGGCAGGTAGCCCAGTTCGTCGCAGATCACGAGCTGCGGCCCGGCGAAAAAGCGCATCGTGGTGGCCCACCTGCCCTCGATGGCGGCCTTGTGGCACCGGGCCACCAGGTCGGCGGCGGTGGTGTAGTAGACGCGGTAGCCGGCCTCCACGGCCTTGTACCCCAACGCTAGGGCGAGCATCGTCTTGCCCACGCCGGGCGGCCCGACCATCAGCACGTTCGCCTTCTCCTGCACGAACCGCAGGGTGGCCAGCTCCTCCAGCAGGGTGCGGTCCAGGGCGGGCTGGGCGTCGAAGTCGAAGTCCTCGAGGCGCTTCACGACCGGGAAGTGGGCGAACCGCAGCCGCCCCGCCATCCTGCGGCGCTCCGTGGAGGCGACTTCGGCCGCGAGGAGGTCCTCCACGAACGCCGTGTAGGAGGGCTTGGCCCGCTGGGCGTGATCGAGCTTCTCCGCCAGTACCTCGGCCGCCGCCGGCAGCTTCAGGTACGCCAGGTGGGACCGCAGACGCTGGTAGATCCCGTCATGGGACACGGCGCATCAGCTCCTCGTAGCGGCGAAGGTCGACGACGGTCGGCAGGACCTGCTGTTCGGGCCGCAGGAGTTCCGCGGCGAGGGCCCTGGCCGCCTCCGATGGAGGCCGGTTGACCTTACGGCGACACGGCGGCGCGGTCGTGAAGGAGGCCAGCACGGCCTTCTCCAGCGCGTCCTTGTGCTCCGAGAGGCGCACCGCGGCTCCGGCTCCGGTGGGCCGGCGGCGGTGGCGGGCCAGGACCTCCCCGGTCATCGACCGGATCTCGAACTCCGGATCACCGATCCGCCAGTGGACCATCACCGTGGCCTCGACGAACGCCGGCGGCACCGAGTACCGGTTACCGTCGAAGGAAACCAGCGCACCCCAGCTCACCTCCCGGGACTCGCTGAGCTCGGCCACGTACGGCACCGTAGGAACGGGACGAAGCGGCTCGGAAGCGGCGAGCGCCCCGACCGTGCAGGCCCCCCGGGGCCTCGCGTCGGCGACCCCGGCGCAGAAGGCGTCGAGGGAGGCCTGGGCCTGCTCCGGGGTGGCGACGTCGGCGCTCCGCCACCACGACTGGGCGAGGTAGTCGTTGGCCTTCTCCACCACGCCCTTGCGGTTGCCGCGACGAGGCGGGCAGATGTCCACCCCGACGGCGAGGGAGCGGCAGAAGTCGGCGAACATCGCGTTCAGCCGGCGGGTCCCCGGGATCACCGCACCCTCCATCGCGTCGATGCGGAACCGCCGGGTGAGGCCGCCCAGCTTCCCGATCACCTCCTGCATCGCGGCGATGAGGTGCCCAGAGTCCTTGCACGGCTGGAACGAACCCCGGAACTTCGACGAGTGGGCCAAGGCTCCGACCTGGACGAAGGCCGTCTCGCCCCACGGTGTCTCGGTGAACTCGAGCCAGTCCCATTGGGTCTCGGAGCCCGGCTCGTGTTCGATCTCAATGGTGGCGCGGCCCGTGGCGCCGGCGCACGCCTCGCAGTGCGGACGGAGGCGGCGCACCCGCACCACCCGGGTGAGCGTCTGGTAGCTCGCCTCGAACCCCAGCGGCCGAAGCTCCCTGATCAGCACGGCGATCTGCAGATGCGGATCGTCCTTCAGCCGCTGCGCGGCGTACGGCTCGAACCGAGCGAACGGATCGCCTGCGCGACGGCGGGCGCCGGGTGCGCGCTCGCCGTTCAGATAGCCCTTGATGGTTCTCGGGTCACGCCCGAGGTGCCGCGCGATGGCGGAAACGGACCACCCTCGGGCCCGAAGTGCTTCTGCTTCCACGTCTTCCTCCCGTGACAACATCGCCGGGGCTCCCTCCGATCGACGGCTTCGACACCGTCAGGATCGGGAGGAGCCCACCCCGTTTGGTGGAACCCCAGGGCCCGGGAGGTATGCAATTTCGATGAGCGGATGACTACATCGCTACGTGAGCGTGGTCAGTGCTGGCTCGTGGCTTTGATTGCGACAATGCGTGGGAGAGAGAAGCGTACCTTACTGCTGGACAGGCCTGTACCTATGGGTGAGAGAAGGGGCACTGGCCGCAAGTTCGTTGCACTAGCGTTCACCACGTTGATGCTCACATCGTGCAGCAAGTTCTTCGACGCACTCGTCTACAATCCGTGTGTCCAACCCGCAAGGGTGAGCTTCGGTCTCGCTGCTGCTGTGAGGTGGTAAAGCGAGACGACCGTTCCCGCGGAGTCGGCAGTCCGGGTCAAGGATGTGATGGACGCGTCGCCAGGGACGGTCGATCAGGTGCGCGTTGCTTTCGGGGAGGCTCCTCAGGCTATCCTCAAAGTGCGGGTAGGAGAAAACGATCCGGTTCCTGTTCTGATTCCTGGCGCGCTGTGCCAAAGAGCTGAAATTGGCAGCAGCTGGATTCATCGCCACAACGTTGGCAATGGGTTGACCGTGTCCGTGCTCATGTCGGAGCTCACGCGAACCTGAAGGGTGCACTTATTGAGATCCGACCGTTGACCTGGTGTCTTGCAGGGCGGCCAACTCCTGGGGTCGGGGCGAGCCCCCAACGGGGGTGACGAGTGGCCCGACTCAGCCGGCATGAGTGAGGACTCGCGGATCCAAGCCTGAGCGCCTTTCGCTCAACTTCGAAGGGCCAGCTTCCGTGTGGGTGCGGTCCGGCAAACCCGCCACCTTCCACGGACAGGCCGAGCCCTGCTTCTGAGCCAGGTCCAAATGCCCTGCTCACGAGCGT
>CAZDYT010000532.1:0-3401 GCA_964509395.1 uncultured bacterium | reverse complement strand
TGGCGTCCGCCGACCGCCCCCATCACCCCAGGGGAAAAGTGGGAGTGGGCAAGGGCCGGCCTCCCGGCTGCGGGGGACGCCGCCAGGGGTTCCTACGCGGGAGCGCAGGGCTCCCACGAACTCCTCGGGCCGTTCCGGGCTCAGGCGCCCGTGAGGACCCGCAGGAGGGGCGACATGGCCGCCAGCGGGAAGATCGCGCGTGGTGCGGTCACGGACCCGCGCTCGGCCCGACGAACCCGAGGGGCGTGGGCGGGCTCCGCGGGCCGCCAGCGGGCTCAGACCGCGTGGTCCGAGCACCCGAAGTGCCCGCACGCGCAGACATCCGTGTCATCCCCGGCCCGGGCGCACGCCAGGCAGCAGTAGCGCATCCCCGGCTCGACGGGACAGAGGCAGGCCTCGTGGGCGCACCCCCCCGGCGTCAGCTCGGGCGCCGTCTCCATCCCGCCGGGGAACACCGGGCCCGGATGCGGAGGCGACGTCATCCCATCTGAGAGCCTGCCACGCCGGAGTGGGCAAAGTTGGGTAGCCGATGGTCAAGGACGGTACGCCCCGGCCCAGCCGGGCGAGCGGACCCCCTGGCTAAGGGCGCACCGGACCGTCGCTTTCGGCCCCGATCCACGGCTCGGCTACCCGGGAACGCGACTTGCAGGGTTTACGGCCAGGATGGCCCAGGACGAGTGGGAGCCCATCATCATCGGGGCCTGTCGGGTCTGCGGCTGGAAAGCGCTGACCCAAGGCGGCCTTTGTGCCGGCTGCCGGGAGGTGCGGGAGTGGAGCCGCATCAACCGGGAGTTTTGCCACCTCATCCATCGAGCCCACGGCGCGGAGGCGGCATCGGAGGTGGCGCACTCGGTCGCTTCCGCCGCGTAGACGCCCACCGCCCGGCCGCCCGCGGCACTCAGACCGTCCCCGCCGCCCGCAGCCGGGCGATGGCCTCCGACGAATACCCCAAGAGCTTTCCCAGGATCTCGTCCGTGTGCTCGCCGAGGAGCGGCGGCGGCGCCGCGGCCTCGCCGGGGGTCCCGTGGAGCCGAATCGGCGGGCCCACCATCCGCAGCGGACCCGCGGTCGGGTGCGCGAGCGAGACGATCGCGCCGCGGGACCGGAGATGCTCGGACTCGAGCACCTCGCCGACGGTCCTGATCTTTCCCGCCGGGACGCCCGCGCGGCCGAGCCGGTCGAGCCACTCGGCAACGCGCGCGGCCTGAAACACGCGCGCGAGGAGCGGGACCAACACCTCACGGTGCTCGACGCGCTTGGCCTCGGTGTCGAACCGGGGGTCGGTCGCCAGCTCGGGCCGCCCGATCGCCTGACAGAACCGCTCCCAGAGCGAGGGGTTCGCCACGCCCACCGTGAGGTACCCGTCGGCGGCCTCGAACACCTCGTACGGCACGATCGAGGGATGCTGGTTGCCGCGCCGCCGGGGGCTCGTTCCCGTCGCGAAGTAGGCCTGCCCGTGGTACGTGAGGAGCGCGGCCATCACCTCCAGCATGGCGACCTCGACCTTCTGGCCCATGCCCGTCTTCTCGCGCGCAAAGAGCGCCAGCACGATCCCGTGGGCCGCCATGGTGCCCGCCGCGAGGTCCGCGATCGAGTTCCCCACCTTGACCGGCGGGCCGTCGGGGAAGCCCGTGAGATCCATGATCCCCGACTCCCCCTGGACGATGAGGTCGTAGCCAGAGCGTCCCGCCTCGGGCCCGCTCTCGCCGAAGCCGGAGATGGAGCCGTACACCAGCCGCGGGTTGAGGGCGCACACCGCCTCGTGGCCGAACCCGAGGCGCTCGAGCGTCCCGGGGCGGAAGTTCTCGAGGAGGACGTCGGCACCCTCCAGCAGCCGGCGCAGGATCGCCTTGCCCTCCTCGTGCTTCATGTTGAGGGTGAGGCTCTTCTTCCCGCGGTTGACGCTCATGAAGTAGGTGGCCTCGCCCCCGACGAACGGCGGCCAGGCTCGCGTGTCGTCTCCCCGGCCCGGCTCCTCGACCTTGATCACGTCGGCGCCCATGTCCGCCAGCAGCAACGAGCAGTAAGGGCCGGCGAGGATCCGGGAGAGATCGACGACGCGAATCCCGTCGAGCGGTCTCACGGGGTCGGGCCCCCCGACCCGCGCGTGAGCCGTTTGGCGGCGCTCCGGACGAACGCCGCGACCCGATGCCCGGCCCGGATCCCGCCTCGGCGCCAGAACATCCGGGCCCGCTCCGCGAGGCCGAGCATGGAGAAGTAGTAGATGTGGTCCACCGCCTCGATCGCCACGCGGCTCCCCACCCTGAGCCCGCGGGTCTCGCTCCCGTGGCAGAAGAACTTCACTCCGCCTTCGAGCTGGACCAGCGCCATGTGGAGGGGCGAGGCGAAGCCCGTCGGCGGGGAGTAGAGCGTGGTGAACGAGATCACCTCGCCGTAGCCGGGCACCTCGGCGGGCTGCATCGGAGTCGCGTCGTCCGGGCAGTAGCGCGTCGGCGGCGCGCAGAGTCGTCCGCAGCGGCCGCAGCGCGATGCGGGAATCAGCTCCATGCTACGCCACGCGCTCGAGCAGGGTCACCCAGTTCGTCGTCGCGATGCCTCCGATCGACTGCGCGAGCCCCACGCGCGCGGGGACCTGGCGCTCCCCGGCCTGCTCCGTGAGCTGCCAGACGAGCTCGACGACCTGGGCGAGCCCGGTCGCGCCGAGCGGATGCCCCCGCGCCTTGAGCCCCCCCGAGGGGTTCACCGGGAGCCGGCTGTCGAGCGCCGTCTCGCCCTGAGTGAGCATGCGCGTCGCCTTCCCGGGCGGGGCCAAGCCCAGGTCCTCCATGGAGATCAGCTCGAACGGCGTGAACGCGTCGTGGAGCTCGGCGACCTCGACACGCTCGGGCCCGAAGCCGGCCATGCGGTACGCCGCGCGCGCGGCCTCCTGGCTCGCACGAAACCCGGTGAAGCTGTCGCGATAGCGCAGGGCAAAATAGTCGGAACCCTGGCCGATCCCGGCGATCCGCACCGGCGTGCGCTCGGCCACGACCACCACGGCGGCGGCGCCGTCGGAGATCGGGCAGCAGTGGAAGAGCCGCAGCGGGTCCGCCACCAGTCGGCTTTCCATGACGGCTTCGAGCGTCACGGGCTCCCGAAAATGCGCCCACGGGTTGCGGGCGGCGTTCGCGTGATTCTTCACCGCCACCAGCGAGATGTCCCGGAGCGTCGCCCCCGTGTGGGTCATCCAGGCCCGCGCCACCAGTCCGGCGAGCGCCGGCATCGTCGCCCCGTACGAGCGCTCGTACGCGTCGATCGACCGGCCGATCAGCTCCGAGACGCGGGGCGTCGGGAGATGCGTCATCTTCTCGCCCCCGACGACCAGCACGGAGCGGTAGACGCCGGCCGCGATGGAGACGAACGCCGCGAAGAGGGCAGCGGCGCCGGAGGAGGTAGCGGTC
>CAZDYT010000531.1:0-3408 GCA_964509395.1 uncultured bacterium | reverse complement strand
GCGCGAGCCACTGCTGAGCCATCGTCTTCGCCTGCTCGACCGTGACCGGCATCGGCCCGCTAGGCGGCTGATAGCCCATCATGTGGGCCATCATGCCGTACTTGGTGTTCCACATCATGTTTGGGCCGTACTCTGGGAACACCGCGCCGGTGACCTTGTTCGCCAGGAGCTCGAAGGCCCCGATCCCCGTGCTCTTCTCCTTGACGAGGGCATAGAAGTTGTCCTGGAACTCCAGGACCTCGTCGATGACCAAGTCCTTGCTGCCGACCTGATCGAGATATGCCTCGACCTTCTGGCGCGCTTGATCGAGCGTGAGGACGTGTCCCGCAGGCTGGCCCTGCTGCCACCCGCCGCCCATCATGCCCGGGCCCATCTGGCCCCAGCTCATGCCGGGACCCATCATGCCCGGGCTCCTCTGACCCCAGCCCATGCCCATTTGCGCGTAGGCGATCCCCGCCAGGGAGACGAGGGCGACACCTACGGCGAGAAGCACCGCTCTTTTGCTCATCATGACGCACCTCCCTCACGACAAGCCGCTAGTGCCAGCAGTATCCGTGCCAGGATCTCAAACGCCCCGTTTTCGCGACCTTGGCGCCGTGCGACTTCGCCGTGCCGGGGACGTGGAGCCTCACGTGGGGCATGGCTGACCCAGAGCGCGGAGCCGGCCGACGGCGGCAGAGAGGGAACTTGGTCTGCCGCTCTCCATCCACATCGCCGACGTCTGGCGAGGCGCTGCTGCGTGACCCGGTCACCGCGCCGGAGCCGAGCGTTTCTCGGCTAAGCCGCTGAGAGAGCCGCCCCCGGGCGGTGGCTGCGCGTTCGGATCGGTCACCGACGCGCCGCGGCGCGAGTGGCCACGAGGCGGCGCGCGATGTACTCTCGGTCGTCCAGATGACGTGCGACGACCCGCTGGACCTCTCGGCGGCGGGCGGGGTCGCCGTCGTACCGGCAGGTCCACTCTCGGAGGACGCGCGCGACCGTCTCGAGCGGCTGCCACTGGAGGATGAGGACCCGCCCGTCGAAGCCCGCAGCGCGGAGGTCGGCCCGGACGGCCCGAGCGACCTTCCGCGTCTCGACGAGCCATCGGTCGTGTTCCACCGCGAGCGGCACCACAGTCTGACGAAGCAGCAGCGCGAGCTCTCTCGAGCGGGACTCGTAGATGGCGACGAGATCGCGATGCGCGCGACCCGGCACCGCGTACCGGTCACTCCCCATGGCTGGCCCTCACGGTCTCGTGCGACTGCCGAGTTCCGCCCAGCGGAGCTCCTGTCGCGCCAGCTCGCCCAGCGTCCCGTCTCCGGCGAGGCGCCGCACTTCACCGTACTCCGCGGCCATGCCTCCCCGGTCGCCGGCGCGCCGCAACAGGACCGACGGCCGCGCGGAGGCGCCACGGGGACTCCGCCGTGATCACGACCCCGGGTCGCCCCGGCATGGGGCCCACCTCACCAGGCGAGGCTCAAGGCGTGGAGGAGCATCCGCGCCCCCACCAGGGCCAGGGCCCCGGCCAGGACCTGACGGATGCGCTCGCCCGCCGCCTTCATCGACACGCGCGCGCCGACCTGGGCCCCGACGAGGACCCCGAGACCCATGAGCGCGACGGTCACGAGGTGAACGCGGCCGAGGGCGAGGAACGTCGCAGCGCCCACGAGGGCCGAGATGCTCAAGACGAAGTGGGACGTCGCGGTCGCGACGTGCACGGGAAGCCCCAGCGCCACGATGAGGAACGGCACGTGAATGATGCCGCCGCCGATCCCGAACACGCTGGAGAGGACGCCCACGAGGAAGCTCAACAGCACGCCCTTCCCCGCGTCCACCTGGTAGACGTGGGCGTGGCCGCTGGCGTCGACCAGCTCCCGGAGGGGCGCGCGGCGCGAGGGGGCCGCCGTCTTTCCGGCGACGAGGAGCGCCGCGATGATCACGAGCGCGAGGCCGAAGCCCGCGCTGAACAGCTGCGAGGAGAGGAGGCGCGTCAGGTAGGCGCCGCCGACGGCTCCCGGGATGGTCGCCGCCGCGAACTTCCAGCCGAGCGAGAGGTCGACCCGGCGCTGGCGCAGATAGGCGGCGGTGCCGGACAGCGCGTTGAGGAACACCAGGGCCAGAGACGTCCCGACGGCGTCGGCCGGTGGGAACCGGAAGCCGAGGAGGAACAGCGGGACCAGCAGAAACCCGCCGCCGGCGCCGATCAGTGTGCCGACGGCGCCGATCAGGACGCCGAGGCCCACCAGGAGGAGCGCGTGGGGCGCGTTCGGCATCGTGTCCAACCAACCGGGAATCATCGCGACGCCTCACTCGAGCGTCCCGCCTCCGCCCCGCGAGTGAACGGTCTCATGCCTCGTCAACCCGGAGATTAGCCGCGCAAGATGAGGATCGGATGAAACGGAGATGAGAAGTTTCTTAGCCGAGCGGGAGGCGGATCGTGAACTGGGTGCCGGCGCCCGGGGCGCTCTGAAGCGTCAGCGTCCCGCCATGGGCCTGGATGATCGAGTGGGCGATGGACAGGCCGAGCCCGACCCCACCCGTCTCACGGGCCCGGGCCGCGTCCAGCCGGACGAACGGCTCGAAGATGCGCTCGGCATCGGCCGGGGCGATGCCGGGGCCGGTGTCCTGGACGACCAGGTGCGCGTAGCCGTCCACGCAGGTCAGGGCGAGCTCCACCTTGCCGCCGGCCGGCGTGTACTTGACGGCGTTCTCCACGAGGTTCAGCATCGCCCGGCGCAGGGCTCCGCCATCGCCCGTGACGGTCGCCGGAGTGCTCTCGTCCAGGCGGACGATGACGCCGGTCCCGTGAGCCAGGCGGGTGCCGACGTCGCACACGTCGACCAGCAGGGGCTCCAGGGCGACCCGGGCGTGGGGCGCGCCGATGCCGGCCGAGACGCGGGAGTAGACGAGGAGATCCTCCGCGAGACTGATCAGGCGCTCGACCTCTTCCAGGCTCGACCGGAGCACCTGGCGGTACTCGCCGGCCGATCGGTCGGCGCGCATGGCGACCTCCATGCCGCCCTTCAGGGCCGTCAGCGGCGTCCGCAGTTCGTGCGCCGCATCCGCGGCGAAGCGCCGCATCTGGGCGAACGCGCCCTCCAGGCGCGTCAGCATCGCGTTCAGGGTCTCGGCCAGGTGATCGAGCTCGTCCCGGGTGCCGCGCGCCGTGATGCGCAGGCCGAGGTCTTCGGCCGTGATCCGACGAGCGGCCCGGGACATCTCCCCCACCGGCGCGAGCGCCGCGCGAGCGATCCAGGCGCCCCCGGCGAAGGCGAGCCCGACCCCGAACGGGATCAGCGTGAGGAGCGCTTCGAGGTATCGGCGGAGGGTCCGCTCGGTTCGATGGAGCAAGATCCCCACCTGGACGATCCGCGCCGCCTGGCCGTTTCCCCCGACGGGCATGGTGAGGAGCCGCACGCGCTCCCGGGG
>CAZDYT010000530.1:0-3408 GCA_964509395.1 uncultured bacterium | reverse complement strand
AGTTCGCGCGGATGCGGGGGGTATTCCGCCGCTGGCGCGAGAGCGGGCGGGTCGTCCCGTGGCGCTCGGGATGGAAGATCACGGACGCGCCCGGCGACGACCGCGGAGCGCTCGGGACCCCGGGCGAGCTGGCTCCCTGAGCGCCTCTGACGGGCAGGAGGCCGCCGTGGGGCTGTGGAGCGGCGTGTGGAACGCGGGTCAGCCCCGTAGTAGTATTTGCGGGCGGAGCGAGATCCCACCGGGGAGGGCATGATGGCCGGGGTGCAGGTGCGGCACTGGACGCGGGCGGAGTATGACCGCATGGTCGACGCGGGAGTCTTCCCTCCGGGGGATCGGCTCGAGCTGATCGACGGCGAGGTGGTCACCATGACGCCGCAGGGCAGCGCCCACGCGACCGCGGTCCGCTTGGTCGAGGAAGCGCTACGGATGGCTTTCGGCACTGGGTATGACGTACGGGTCCAGATGCCGCTCGCCCTGGATCCAACCTCCGAACCTGAACCGGACGTGGCGGTCGTCCCGGGCGGACCCCGGGACTACCGGGACGCCCACCCCACGGCCGCATTGCTGGTGGTGGAAGTGGCGGACACGACCCTCCCGTATGATCGCGAGCAGAAGCGGAGCCTCTACGCCCGCGGAGGGATACGGGAGTACTGGATTCTGAACCTCGTCGACCGGCAGGTCGAGGTCTACCGGGAGCCGATGGCCGAGCACGGGACGCCCTACGGGTGGGGCTACCGGACGGTGCGGACCCATGACGCCCGCGAGCAGATCGTTCCCCTGGCCGCGCCGGGGAGTGCCGTCCGCGTCGCGGACCTCCTCCCGTAAACCGGATCGCCGGGCCTTTGGGCGAACGAGAAATGGGAACGTTCCGAGTGCAGCTCGAGATCGGAGATCCTGCGGGCCAGCGCTTCGACAGGGTCGAGGCATTGGTGGATACGGGGGCCACCCACACGTGGTTGCCGCGGGAGATTCTGGAGCGCCTGGGCGTCCAGCCCGAGGAGGAACGGCCGTTCGTGCTGGCGGACGGGCGCCGGGTCGCGTACGGCATCGCCTGGGTTCGCGTCCGGATCGACGGCCGGATGTCGCCCACGATTGCGGTCTTCGGCGATCCGGGCACCGAAGCCCTCTTGGGCGCCTTCACCCTCGAGGGCCTAGGGCTCGCGGCTGATCCGGTCAACCGGCGCCTGGTGCCGGTGCCGGCTCTCCTCTATTCCGCGCGATCGGGGTTTCGGCAGCGCTGCGAGGCGGCGGCGTGATCCCCGTCTTCGCGCCCTGGCTCTCGGAGAACGTCCGCCGGTACGTGCTGGACTGCGTCGAGTCGGGCTGGATCTCGTCGCTCGGCGAGTACGTGGGGCGCTTCGAGCGGGAGTTCGCCCGCTTCTGCGAGGCGCGGCACGCGGTGGCGACCGCCAACGGGACGACGGCGCTCCACCTGGCGCTGGCGACGCTCGGGATCGGCCCCGGCGACGAGGTGCTCGTCCCGGACCTCACATTCGTCGCGACCGCCAACGTCGTCCACTACACGGGCGCGACGCCCGTGTTCGTCGACGCCGACCCGGCCACCTGGACCCTGGACCCGGACGACGCGCGCCGCAAGGTCACGGCCCGGACGCGGGCGATCATCCCGGTCCACGTCTACGGCCACCCCGCGGACCTCGACCCCCTGCTCGCGCTCGCCGAGGCGCGGGCGCTCGAGGTCGTCGAGGACGCCGCGGAGGCCCACGGGGCGCGCTACAAGGGACGCCGCGTCGGGGCGCTCGGCCGGATCGGCGCCTTCTCCTTCTACGGGAACAAGATCATCACGACGGGCGAGGGCGGCATGGTGGTGACGAACGACCCGGCACTCGCCGAGCGGGCGGCGTTCCTCCGGGACCACGCGATGGACCCGAAGCGGCGCTACTACCACCCGGAGGTCGGCTTCAACTACCGGATGACGAACATCCAGGCAGCGATCGGCTGCGCCCAGCTCGAGCAGGCCGAGGCGATCCTCGACCGGCGGAAGGCGATCGCGGCGGCGTACGAGGCGGGGCTCGCCGGGATCCCGGGGCTCACGGGGCCGCCGGCCGCGCCGTGGGCCGAGAACGTCTACTGGATGTACTCGGTCCTGATCGGACCGGCGTTCGGCCGCGACCGCGACGCGGTCCGCGAGGGGCTCCGGGCTCGGGGGGTCGACTCGCGCCCGTTCTTCGTTCCGCTCCACGAGCTGCCGCCCTACCGGTCCGACGCGCCGTTCCCGGTCGCGACCGCACTCTCCCGGACGGGTATCAACCTCCCCTCCGGCACCGGCCTCACACCGGAAGAGATCGCCACCGTCTGCCGGGCGCTCCGGGAACTCGCCCGGCACTGAAGCGCTGGGAGCCGCGGCGCAGGCCGGGGGGCCGCAGCGCGTGCTAGAATCGGCGTATGGCGCGCGCGATGGTGGCGGTGCTGCGGACGACGCCCGAGCGGGTGGTCGCCGACTACGGCCGGCTCCTCCGCCTCGCCGAGTACGACCGGGTCCTGCCGCGTGAGGGCGAGCTCCTCCTCAAGCTGAACCTCTCCTGGACCCGCTACTTCCCCGCCTGCTCGACCCAGCCGTGGCAGCTCGAGGGCGTCGTCCGGACGCTCCTCGAGGACGGCTACCGGCGCGAGCGCCTCCATCCGGTCGAGAACAAGACTGTCGTCACCGACCCGCGCAAGGGGGCCGTCGCGAACAAGTGGCTCCCGATCCTCGAGCGCGCCGGCCTCCCGTTCATCCCGCTCCCCGAGGTCGAGTGGACCACCTACCGCTTCGCATCGCCGCTCCTCAAGCTGAACGACCTCTTCCCCGAGGGGATCGAGATCCCCAAGCTGTTCATCGGCGCGAGCGTCTGCCAGTTGCCAACGGTCAAAGTGCATGGGCATTCCGTCACCACGGGCGCGGTGAAGAACGCGTTCGGGGGCCTCCTGAAGGAAGTCCGCCACTACGCCCACGAGTTCATCCACGAGGTACTCGTCGACCTCCTCTACATGCAGCGCGAATTGCATCCGGCCGTGTTCGCCGTGATGGACGGCACGGTGATCGGCGACGGGGCCGGTCCGCGGACCATGGTCCCCCGCGAGGGGAACCTGATCCTGGCCTCGGCCGACTCGGTGGCCATCGACGCGACGGCGGCGCGCCTCATGGGGTACGACCCGCTCGCGATCCCGTACCTCCGGATGGCCCACGAGCGCGGCCTCGGGGTCGCCGATCCGCGGGAGATCGCGCTCCGCGGGGACGACGTCGGCGACGTGAACTTCCGCTGCCGGACCCGCCGGAGCCTCGTCATCTGGGGAGACCAGCTGATCCGGCGGGGCCCGCTCCGCCCGCTCAAGCGCCTGCTCCTCCACTCGCCGCTGGTCGTCTGGGCGCCCTTCGCCTCGAACGTCTACCACGACCTCCTCTGGTAC
>CAZDYT010000529.1:0-3425 GCA_964509395.1 uncultured bacterium | reverse complement strand
GTCTCAGCCACGGCCCGAGGCGGTTGGGCGATGAAACTTGACTCATTGACCACAAGTTTGGTGGTTCAAGGACCCTAGCCCGAGAGCGCGCGAGCGAGCATCGCGAGGCTCACGAGCCCGAGAAAGCCGAGCACCGCGCGGTTGAAGACCTCCGCCGGGACGCGGTCCTGAGCCCAGAGCCCGAGCCGAAAGGCGACCAGCGCCACCGCCGTCGCCCCGAGCGAGAGCCCCATCATCTTGCGCTCCATGAGCCCGACCTGCCACACCGCCCCGAACTGCGTGAGCTTGAAGACGAGGAACACGATGGCGATGGCGCGGACGAACTCGCCCTTCGGCAAGCCGAGCGCATAGAGGTACGGCGCGAGCGGGAGGGCGAACACGTTCGTCACGCCTCCGAGGGTGCCCGCCAGCAGCCCGACGACGGGGGCCAGGGGACGCTCGAGACCCGGGCGGAGGCGCCACGCGGGGCGGGCCAGGGAGACGAGGACGAACGCCAGGATGACGACGCCGAGCGCCAGGAGGAGCCCGCGCGGGGACACCCGGGCGAGGAACTGCGTGCCCAGGATCGTCCCCACGGCGCCCGACACGATGAGCGGCGCGTGGCGCCGCACGGCCGCGAGGGCTCCCGAGCGGCGGAGGATCTGGATGCCGTCCATGACGATGTTGGGCAGGAGGAGGACGACCACCGCGGTGCGCACGTCGGTCGCCAGGGCGAGGAGCGGGGTGGCGACGGTGGGGAAGCCGAAGCCGATCGCCCCCTTGATGAACGACGCGACGACGAGCCCCGCCAGGCCGCCGACCCACGCGAGGTCAGGCACGGAAGGCCGTCCCGGGTGGCGCGGCGCACGGGGCTGTTCGCCGGGACAGGCCCCGGGGCGGCCTCACCTTCGTCAGCGAGAGAGGGCCTCCCAGAGGAGCTCGGCTGGGTGCTTGGGCCGGCGCCCCGTCGTGTGCTCGATCTGTTGCCGGCAGGAGATCCCGGGGGCACAGACGGCCACATCATGCGCCGCGGCCTTCACGGCCGGCACGAGGCGCCGGGCGGCGATGGCGAGCGAGAGGTCGTAGTGCTCGGCCTCGAAGCCGAAGGAGCCGGCCATCCCGCAGCAGCCGGCGTCGATCTCGGTGACCGCGTACCCCGCGGCCTCGAGCACGCCGACCGTCGGGCCCGTGCCGACCAGCGCCTTCTGGTGGCAGTGGCCGTGGAGGAGCGCCTTGCGGCCGTGGCCCGAGAAGGCGGGCCGCCCGCCGGATGCCCACGCGCGCTGCAGGAACTCGTCCAGGAGGAGGCTCTGCCGCGCCACGAGCCGCGCGTCCTCCGAGCGCAGGAGGTCCACGTACTCGTCCCGGAGCGTGAGGAGGCACGAGGGCTCGAGCCCCACGATGGGCAGCCCCTGCCGCGCGAAGCCGACGAGCCGCGCGACGTTGTACGCCGCCGAATCCCGGGCCTCGGCGAGCATGCCCTTCGAGATCATGGGGCGGCCGCAGCAGCGGCGCTCCGGGAGGAAAACCCGGTAGCCGGCGGCTTCCAGGAGCTGCGTCGCGGCGATGGCCACGTCGGGCGTCTGGTAGGTGTTGAACGTGTCGTGGAAGAGGACCACCGTGCCGCGCTCGCCCGCGCCGCCAGGCCGGTGGCGCGCGAACCAGGCGGTGAACGGCGTCCCGGCGAAGGCAGGGAGCGGCCGCCGCCGATCGATGCCGCAGAGGCTCCGGAGGAGCCACCGGTTCGGGGCCGAGCGGGCGATCCAGTTGGACACGGGCGCGAGCGCCGAGCCCAGCCGGGCGAGCCGGTGGATGTGGCCGAAGAGCCGGTTGCGGAGCGGGAGGCCGTGAGCGCGGTAGTAGTGGGCGAGGAACTCGTACTTGAGCTTCGCCATGTCGACGTTGGCCGGGCACTCGGCCTTGCACGCCTTGCACTCGAGGCAGAGATCGAGCACCTCGTAGAGGCGCCGGCCGGTGAAGTCGCTGGCCGGCACCTTCCCCGAGAGCACGGCGCGGAGCGCGTTGGCCCGGCCGCGCGTGGAGTGCTCCTCGTCCAGCGTCGCCATGTACGAGGGGCACATGGTCCCCTCGAGCTTCTTCCGGCAGACGCCGATCCCGCTGCACATCTCGACGGCCGCGGCGAAGCCCCCCTGCCCCGAGAAGTCGAGGAGCGTCTCGGGCTCCCAGCTCGTGGACCCCGGACCGTATCGCAGGTGCTCGGTCATCGGCGGCGCGTCGACGATGTTGCCCGGGTTCAGGAGCCCCTTCGGGTCGAACGCCCGCTTGACCTGGCGGAAGGCGTCGTAGAGCCGGGGGCCGTAGAGCCGCTCGTTGAACGGGCTCCGGGCCCGGCCGTCCCCGTGCTCCCCCGAGAGCGCGCCGCCGACCTCGAGGACGAGCGCCGTGATCTCCTCGGCGATCGCCTGCATCTGCCGGACGCCCGCGGCCTCCTTGAGGTTGATGAGCGGGCGGATGTGGAGGCAGCCCACCGAGCAGTGCCCGTAGTAGCCCGCGGCGGCGCCGTGGCGGGCCAGCACGTCGCGGAAGCGCGCGATGAAGGCCGGGAGCTTCGCCGGATCCACGGCGGTGTCCTCGACGAAGGCGATCGGCTTCCTGTCGCCCTTCAGGCCGAGGAGGAGCCCGAGCCCGGCCTTGCGGAGCTTCCAGATGGACTGCTGCTCGGCGGGGTCGACGGCGACGTGCCCCGCGTACCCGATCCCCTTCCGCGCGCGGAGGGCTTCGAAGGCCGTGACCTTCGAGCGGACCTCGACCTCGCTCTCCCCCGCGTACTCGACGAGCATGATCGCCTGCGGGTCCCCCTCGACGAACCCCATCCGCCGCCGCTGCTCGAGGTTCTCCCGGGCGAGGTCCAGGATCAGCTTGTCTGTCAGCTCGACGGCGTACGGCCCGGTCGTCAGGATGTCGGGCGAGGACTCGAGAGCCGCCTCGAGGCTCGCGTAGTGGACGACGTCGAGCGCCGTGTACCGGGGCTTCGGAACGAGCCCGAGCTTCATCTCGACGACCACGACGAGGGTCCCCTCGGAGCCGACGGCGAGCCGGTGGAGCCCGAAGGGCTGGTCCTTGACGAACTCGTCGAGGTTGTACCCGGAGACGCGCCGGAGGATCTTGGGGTAGCGCGCCCGGATCTCGTCGCCGTGCTGCGCGACGAGCCGCCGCACCTCGCGGTAGATCTGCCCTTCGAGCCCGTTCCCCCGACCCTTCGCCTCGAGCTCCTCGAGCGCGAGGTCGCGCAGCACGACCTCGGAGCCGTCGGCGAGGAGGCACCGGAGCTCGAGCACGTGGTCGATGGTCTTCCCGTACGCGATGGAGTGGGCGCCCGCCGAGTTGTTGCCGCACATCCCGCCGACCGTCGCGCGGTTCGACGTGGAGGTGTCGGGGCCGAAGAGGAGGCCCAGCGGCCGGACGTGGGCGTTCAGCTCGTCCTG
>CAZDYT010000528.1:0-3425 GCA_964509395.1 uncultured bacterium | reverse complement strand
CCGGAGGTGGTGGAGGTTCACGCCACGCTCGCGCGCCGCTCCGTGTATATTGGACCGGGCTCTCCCCGGATTCTATCCTCTTCGGGGGACCCGGGAAACCGATGCCGGACGTCGGCGTGGCACGGACTGGGAGGGCGATGGCATGCCTGACCGCGAGTGGATCCTGCTCAATCCTGGACCGGCGAACACGAGCCCGCGCGTGCGTCAGGCCCTCCTGACGCCGGATCTCTGCCACCGGGAGCCCGAGTTCTACCAGCTCATGCGCGAGTGCCGCGAGCGCCTCGTGCGCGCGGCCGGCTGCGCGGAGGCGTTCGCGGCCGTCCTCTTCACCGGGTCCGGTACGGCCGCGGTCGAGGCGACGGTGTGCTCGGCGGTCCCCCGGGGCCGGTCCCTCCTCGTCGTGTCGAACGGGGTGTACGGCGACCGCCTCGTCCGGATCGCCCGGGCGCACGGCATCCCGACCGAGGTCCTGAGCTACGAGATCGCCACGCCGGTGCCACCCGACGATGTGGGAGCGGCACTCCAGGCTCATCCGGAGGTGAGCCATGTCGCCGTCGTCCACCACGAGACGACCGCCGGGCTCCTGAACCCTGTGGCGGACGTGGCGCGCGTGGCGACGCGAGCGGGGCGGCGGGTGTTGGTGGACGCGATGAGCTCGCTGTTCGGCGAGCCCTTGGACGTGAGCCACGAGGGGATCGACTTCGTCGCCGCGAGCGCCAACAAGTGCCTGCAGGGGATCCCGGGGGTCTCGTTCGTTCTCGGGCGCCGGACCGCGCTGGAGGCTTTGAAGGGAGCGCCGCCGCGCAGCGTCTACCTCGATCTCTCCAGCCACTACGCGACGCAGGAGCAGGACAACACCCCGTTCACGCCGGCCGTTCAGGTGCTCCACGCGATGCGCGAGGCCCTCGTCGAGCTCGAGCACGAGGGCGTGGCGGCGCGCATCGCGCGGTACGCGGAGAACGCGCGCGTGCTTCGGCGGGGCATGGAGGCCCTCGGGTTCGAGATCCTGGTGCCCGAGGGCGCGCGCTCGAACATCCTCACGATGTTCCGGCTGCCCCCAGGCCTGGCGTACGACCCCTTACACGATGCGATGAAGCGGCGCGGGTACATCATCTACGCGGGGCAGGGGGACATCCGGACCTACGCGTTCCGGGTCGCCAACATGGGGACGCTCACCCCGAAGGACATGGAGGGCGTGGTCGCCGCCTTCGCCTCGGCCCTCCGGGAGCTCGGGGTCCCCACCGGGAGCCGGAGATGACGCCGGACACGGAGTGGCCATGAAGCGCCCGAAGAAGGCCCTGATGTTTCTCGTCGACGGCTTCGACCCCGCGTATGTCCAGCCGGCGCGGATGCCGCGGCTCCGCGGGCTCATGGAGGCCGGCGCGTCCACCCTCGACGGGCGCGGCGTCCTGCCGAGCCTCACCAACGTCAACCACGTCTCGCTCCTCACCGGCACCTTCCCCGAGCGCCATGGGCTGTCGACGAACTTCTACTTCGACCGGGCGACGCGGACCGAGGTCTTCATGGAGCAGGCCTCCTTCGTCCGCGAGCCGCTCCTCTTCGAAGGCCTCAAGGGCGCCGGCTGGTCGACGGCGCTGGTCACGGCCAAGGAGAAGCTCACGAAGCTCCTCCGCCGCGGCCTGGATCGCTGCGTGGACATGAAGAGCCACCCGGACGCCTACCGCACGACGGCGGGCGCCCCGCCGGACATCTTCTCCCTGGAGATCAACCTGTGGGTGCTCCGGATGGCCCGGGAGGTGGCGGTCCGGGAGGCCCCGGACTTCCTGTACGTCGCGACAACCGACTACCCGCAGCACAAGCTCGCCCCGAACGAGCCGGCGATGCACGCCTACCTCGTCGAGAGCGACGAGGCGCTCGGCCGGCTGCTCGACGCGTACGATCTCGCCGAGACGCTGGTCGTCCTCACGGCCGACCACGGGATGAACGCCAAGCCCCGTTCGCTCTCGCCGGTCCGCATCCTCGCGGAGGCGGGGATCCGGGCCCACGGAGTCCCCTTGATCCGGGACGGACTCTTCGCGCACCATCGGGATCTCGGGGGGGCGCTCTACCTCTACTTCGACGACCCCGGGGCGGTCCCGGAAGCGCTGGCGGTGCTCGCGTGCACCCCGGGGATCGACGAGGTCGTGACGCGGGAGGAGGCGGGGCGGGACCGTCTACCGCCCGAGCGGGTGGGAGACTTGATCTGCTGGGCCGCGCGGGACGTCGCGCTCGGGATCTGGAGCGAGGGACCGGGGGCGCGCGTGGAATCCGGGCTCCGCTCCCACGGCTCCAAGCACGAGCAGCAGATCCCGATGCTCGTCGCGGGCCCCGGAGTCCGCGGGGGGGCGGCGATCCGGGACGGCTGGACCGTGGACCTCATGCCTACCTTCTGTCACCTGGTCGGCGTGGAAGCGGGGACCGTCCAGGGGCGCGTGCTCGAGGAGGTGCTCGCCTGACGGCTCCGTCCGAGCCCGATCCGCCGGAGTACCGGGGTCGCGTCCTTCGGGTCCGACGCGAGCACTACAATCTGGCCGACGGGCGCCGCGTCTCGCTGGACGCCGTCCGCTACCGGAACGTCGCGACGGTCGTCCCACTCCTGCCCGACGGGCGCCTCGTGCTGCTCCGCCAGTACCGCCCGATCGTGGGCGCCGAGCTGTGGGAGGCGCCGGCCGGCACGATCGAGCTGGACGAGTCCCCGGAGGCGTGCGCCCAGCGGGAGCTCACCGAGGAGGCGGGCTACCGCGCGGCGCGCCTTGAGCCCTTGGGAGAGGCGCTGGCCGATCCCGGGCTCACCGACGAGCGCATCTTCTTCTTCCTGGCGCGGGACCTCACCCCGGTCCCGCGCCGCCCGGATCCCGACGAGCAGATCGAGGTGCAGGCGGTGCCGCTCGTGGAGGTCTACCGGATGATGGAGGCCGGAGAGATCCTGGACGCGGGGACGCTGATCGCGCTGCTCCGCCTCAGGTGGCGCGGAGAGAGCGGAAGATGAGCCGGGGGGCGCGCGCGAGATTCGCGGATCGGGGTTAGAACCGCGCGCGCGCCGGCGCAGGGTGAGCCGGCGGGGTCGGCCGACTCACGGACGCCGCGGGCGTGTAGAGCGCGAGCACCTTCCGCACGTACTCCTGCGTCTCGCGGTAGGGTGGGACGCCGCCATGCAGGCGCACGGCCTCCTCGCCGGCGTTGTAGGCGGCGAGCGCCAGCCGCACGTTGCCGTCATAGCGGAGCAAGAGGTCCCGGAGGTGCCGCACCCCGCCGTCGAGGTTGGCGCGAGGGTCGAAGACGTCGGCGACGCCGAGCGTGCTGGCACGGGCTGGCGTGAGCTGCATGAGCCCCTGGGCGCCCTTCGGCGACACCGCGCGGGGGTTCCCGCCGGACTCGACCTGCACGCTCGCGCGGCTCGCCTCCGGGTCGCGGAGCAGCTCCCA
>CAZDYT010000527.1:0-3436 GCA_964509395.1 uncultured bacterium | reverse complement strand
GAGGCTAGGGAAGCGCGTCGAGAAACGCGCGCATTGCCGCATTGACGGCGGCGGGCTGCTCGAGCTGGGGGAAGTGTCCGGCGCCCGCGATCTCCACCAGGCGAGCACCCCGGATCGAGGCAGCCAGGAACGCGGCGTACTTCGGCGGCGTGAGTCGATCGTCCCGGCCCACCAGGACGAGGGTCGGCGCCCGGACCGCGCCAACCTTTGCCATGACGTCGAACCGGTCGCAGGCGAGGAAATCCCCCAGCGTCACCAGCGGGGGCGTCGCGTGAAGCACGCGCTCCGCCTCGATGACGACCCCCCGCGGGGTCCGCGGGCTGTAGGCGAGGCTCGCCAGCAGCGTGGCGCCGGCCGGCGGGTCGTCGCGGAGGAGCTCGAGGATCCGGGGCAGCACCCGCAGGCGCGCCCCCGTCCCGACGAGGACGAGCCCCCGGAGCCGCTCGGAATGCTCGAGCGCAATCGTTTGCGCGATGGCGCCGCCCATCGAGTGGCCGACCAGGGCTACGCGCTCGAGCGCCATGGCGTCGAGCAGGCCGATGAGCCACGCCGCGTAGGCGTCCACGCTCCGGCAACTCTGGCCAGCCGTGGCGCCGTGGCCGGGGAGGTCGACGGCGAGGAGTCGGGCCACGTCCCCGAGCCCGGTGAGCTGGGGGAGCCAGACCTCGCCACGGCCCCCCGCGCCGTGGACGAGAGCCACCGGCCGGCCCCGGCCGGCGTCGAGGTACGCCGCCGGCTGCCCGCCCACGGTGACGACCCGCTGTCCGCCCAGCCCCCTCGCGCCCTCACCCGTGTCCGCCATCATCACTCACCCCTCCGGGGGGAAGTTTAGAGGACCGCGCCGCGCGCGGTGATCGGCCACAGCGCCTCCACCCGGCCGCCGCGGACGCAGACGTACCAGTCGTAGAGGTTGATCGTGGGGTCGCAGTGGCCGGGGATGAGGAAGAGCTTGTCCCCCACGCGCAGCTTGGTGCCGGGGTCCCGGAAGAGAAGGATCCCATGTTCATCGGAGGCGCGCTGGAACTCGATATCGGGCATCCCCCGCACGATCGGCATGCCCGAGTCCACGGCGAGGGCCTTCAGCCCGGCGTCCACGGCGGCGCGCTCCGGGGCCGGCCGACTCATGAGCGTCGCCAGGACGAAGAGCGCGTTCTCGAACTCGGCCGGGAAGCCCTCGACCCGCTTGTAGTCCGCGTCCATGAAGACGTACGAGCCGGCCTGGATCTCGGTGTAGAGACCGCTGGCGACCTCGAACTGGTAGGTCCCGGTGCCCGCGCCCGAGACCACCTCGCACCGGAGCCCGTTCCGCTCGAACAGCTCGACGGTCTCCCGGACCTTCCCCATGGCGACCTCCATGACCTCGCGCCGCTTCGCGAGGTCCTGGACGTGCTGGGCCCGGCCGTGATAGGCCTGGAGGCCCCGGAACCGCAGCCCCGGCTGAGCCGCGACCAGCTTCGCGAGCTCGAGGGCGGGCGCCCCGGGCTCCACGCCGCAGCGGTGGTGCCCGACGTTCACCTCGACGAGGACCGACAGCCGGATCCCGAAAGCCCGCGCGGCCTGGTCGAGCTGCAGAACGTTGTCCCGGTCGTCCACGCAGACGCCGACGTCGGTCTGCTTGGCCAGCGCGACCAGCCGGGCGATCTTGGGCGCGCCGACGATCTCGTTGCTGACGAGGACGCTCTGCACGCCGCCGTAGACCAGCGCCTCGGCCTCGCTCACCTTCTGGCAGCAGACGCCGACGGCTCCCCGGGCGATCTGGTGCAGCGCGACCACCGGACACTTGTGCGTCTTGGCATGCGGGCGCAACCGGACCGGCCGCCCGGCGAAGAACGCGGCCATCCGATCCAGGTTGCGCTCGTAGGCGTCCAGATCCACGAGGAGGGCTGGCGTGTCGATCTCGGCGACCGGCATCCCGACGTCGGCGGGCGGGCGGGTCATGGCTGGCTCCTTTTCGTTCGATCCCGGGCGGCCTTGACACCCCCGAGCGACTGGATGAGACTACAGGCCACCTGGCCTGTTGCCAAGCGGAAATATCCGCGTCGGCACGCGCTCCCGCCCGGACGCCAGGGGGGTGTGGCCGGGGGGGAGGAAACACCGCGGGCCGTGACCTCCGGGGCCTCGCGACCAGATGATCGACACCCCGTGAACCGACTCAGGAGAATGGTATGCCCGACGCTCGAGAGACGCTGAGCACGGTTCCGTTGTCGCGACGCACGGTGCTCCGGCTCGCCGGCACCGCCCTGGCCGGCGGCGCGACGGGTCCCTTCGTCTGGACGCCGGCCCGCGCCCAGGGCTTCAACTGGAAACGCTTCCAGGGGAAGGAGCTGTTCCTCCTCCTCTACAAGCACCCCTGGGTCGACGAAATCATCAGGCACGTCCCGGAGTTCGAGGCGCTGACCGGGATGAAGGTGAAGCACGAGGTCTTGCCGGAGGTCCAGGGGCGCCAGAAGCTCACGGTCGAGATGGCCGGCGGCGCAGGCGGGGCGGCCGCCTTCCACACGAGCCTCCACGTGGGGAAGAAGCGGGTCTGGAAGTCGGGCTGGTACCAGTCCCTGAACGCGTACCTGAACGACCCGACCCTGACGCCCCCCGACTACGACTGGAACGACTTCGTCGCCGGCGCCAAGGCGGCCGTCGCACAGCCGGACAAATCGATCAGCGGGCTCCCGACCTTCGTCGATCCGTTCGTCCTCTTCTACCGGAAGGACCTCTATGCGCAGAAGGGCTGGAAGCCCCCGAAGACCCTCGCGGAGCTGGAGGCGCAGGCACAGGGGTTTCACAACCCGCCCGGGATGTACGGCATCGTGTACCGCGGCCTGAAGAATGCCAACGCGACGCCCTGGGCGTACATGCTCTTCGCGATGGGCGGCGATTACCTCACCAAAGACGGGAAGTCCGCGATCAACACGCCGGAGTGGATCAAGGCGATGGATCTCTACGCGGGGATGCTGCGGCGGTACGGACCGCCCGGCGTGGTGAACTTCAACTGGTACGAGTGCAGCTCCGCGTTCCTGCAGGGGCAGGTCGCCATCTATTACGACGGGGTGAACTTCGCCAACCAGTTCGAGGACCCTTCGAAGTCCAAGGTCGCGGGCAAGGTCGGGTACGCCGTGCTGCCGGCCGGCCCCGCAGGGCACTTCTCCCCGACCTTCGGGAACGCCATGTCGGTCTCCGCGCAGAGCCGGAACAAGGAGGCCGCGTACCTGTTCTGCCAGTGGGCCACCAACAAGCAGAACGCGGTGCGGGAGCTCCTGGCGGGGGTCGGCGTCGGCCGGAGCTCGGCGTGGACCGATCCCGAGGTGAAGGCCAAGCCCAAGATGCCGGCCGACTGGTACGAGGCGTACCTCGCGTCGCTGAAGATCGGACGCCCGGGGCTCCCGGAGATCGTGGGCGTCACCGAGTACCGCGACATCATCGGCGTCGCCATCCAGAGGGC
>CAZDYT010000526.1:0-3445 GCA_964509395.1 uncultured bacterium | reverse complement strand
GGCTGCCTCTCGCCTGCGGGAGCGACTTCGGGCCTACGCCGCCCAGGTGGAGGCCGGGGGCCAGCAGGGGGCGCCCCCCGAAACGCCGCGGGGGGCGGGCCTGGTGCGCCACCGGGTCACCGATCCGACCGGAATCTTTGTGTTCGAGGACCTCCCCTCGGGGGAATGGCTCCTCGTGGCGATCCGTGTCTCCCCGTACACGGTCATCCGCGGCCAGCCCCCGGCGCGCCGGGCTCCCCGCCAGGGCGGGGAGTCCGCGTTTCTTCCGAGCCCGGTGGGCCCCGCCAAGGAGGCGGAAGTGTGGCTGACCCGCCTCCATGTGACTCCGGGACACCGGGTCCGCGTCCTGTTGACTGATCGGGCCCGGTTCATGGCGGGCCCCGTGCGGTGAGGAGATCGGGCTCGCGGGGTCCCATCTGAGACCCACTCGTGTTGGATATCACAAATATTACCGCGAGTTAGCCAGGTCGACCTGGCGGAGTTTTCGGTTGACACCGGCTTTGCGCCCGTGCTAGAAGAGGGGCGTCTCTAGGGCTCTCCAACCCGCTTATGAGGTATCGAGCCAGGTGGTCTCTCAGGGGGGGGCAGTGCTGGGTGGCGCTGGCCATTACGGCGTTTGTCCCGGGACTCGCCGTCGGGTGGGACGGCGAGCCGCTGACCCCTGCCTCGCTGACGCCCGTTAGCCAGCAGGTCGCGGTTATCCCGCCGCCGCCCGATCCCCCCCCGCTCCCCGCCGGTCTGTCCGCGGAGGACGCCGTGCGGCCGTCTCTCGACGGGCCGTTGGGGGAGGAGGAGGCCGTCGCCGGGTGGTCCCCCCGGGTCGAACCCGACGTCCCCGCGGCCGAAAATCTGCTGAGCCTCGAGGACCCCATCTTTGAGGATCCCCGGGCCGAGCCGGTGGTGAGCGTCCCCCCCGGCCTTCGGGGGCCCCGTTACCCGGTCATCATCAACGCGCGCGTCGAGGCTCTGATCGAGCACTTCACGGCTCGGGAACGCGAGCGCTTCAGCCTCTGGCTGGCCCGATCTGGCCGTTATCTCGGGATGATCCGGCGGATCTTCCGCGAGCGAGGGTTGCCGGAGGAGCTCGCCTACACCGCGATGATCGAGTCGGGGTGCTCGCCCCGGGCGACCTCACGCGTGGGGGCGCGGGGGCTGTGGCAGTTCATGGAAGCGACGGCGCGCCGCTACGGTCTCGTGGTCAATCGCTGGGTGGACGAGCGGTTCGACCCGGTGAAGTCGACCATGGCGGCCGCCCAGTACCTCGGGGATCTGTACGGGATGTTCGGGCACTGGTTCCTGGCCCAGGCCGCCTACAATGCCGGCGAGGCCAAGATCGGGCGCGCGATCCAGCGCGCGAAGACGACCGACTTCTGGGCGCTGACCCAGACGCGGCACCTCCCCAACGAGACGAAACGCTTCGTGCCGCAGATCCTGGCCGCCACCGTCATCACCCAGGCGCCGGCGCGCTACGGGTTCGAGGTCACCATGGAGCCGCCGCTCCAGTACGACGAGGTGACCGTCAAGCGGATCCTGGACTTCGAGACGATCGCGGCCCTCGCCGAGGTGTCGGTGGAGGAAGTGCGGGACCTCAATCCCGCACTGCGGGGCGGGGTCACGCCGCCCTTCGGCAGCTATACCCTCAGGCTTCCGCTGGGGACGGGGCCGAGCTTCGAAGCCGCGCTCCTGGCGGCCGCCTCCTCGCGGCTCGTCACCTGGGGGCTCCACCGGGTCGCGCGCAACCAGTCGCTGGCGGAGATCGCGCGCATGTACCGCACCACCCCCCGGCACCTCGCGGAGGTGAACCAGCTCCGGGGGGGACGCCTCCGCGGGGTGACGGAACTGCTGGTCCCGATGTCGAACAAGCTGACGAAGGTCGCGGCCCCTCGGCGCATGGCCGCGCGGGACGGAGACCACCTGAGGACCCGCGCGCGGTAGATCCTCGGGGGCGGGCTCCGGCCCCCTCCGCCGGCCTTCCCGGTCAATCCGCTCGGCGCTCGCTGCGGGCTCATCCCGGCACCGACATTGACAACCGCGGCCCGTCTCCGGATAATGCGCTTGCGCCCGCACGCCGCGTGGTCCCGTGAAGATTGAGGTGCGTCTGTTTGCCAATCTGGCCGACTATCTCCCCCCCGGAGCCCGGAGCGATGGCGCGACGGTCGAGGTGCCGGAGGGCACGACGGTCGGGGACCTGGCCCGGCACCTCGCCATTCCCGACGACCTCCCGCGCCTCGTGCTCGTGAACGGCCACGACGCGGCGGCCGATCAGCCGCTGCGCCCCGGCGATGTCGTCAGCCTCGTCCCCCCGCTGGCCGGCGGATAGCCGGCCGGGCCCGTGGCCGTGACCCCCCCCGCCTCGGACGCGAACGATCCGCGACTTGCCCCCGATCTCGACCGGATGGTGCTCCGCATTCGCCGCGTCGAGGAGCGCATTCGAGACCTCTACGCCGCCGGCCGGATGCCGGGGTTCATTCACCTCTCCATCGGCCAGGAGGCCGTGGCCGCCGGAGGGTGCGCCCCGCTCCGGCGCGACGACGCGGTCACGAGCACCCACCGGGGCCATGGTCACTACCTGGCCAAGGGCGGGTCCTTGCGCGGGCTCGTCGCCGAGCTTTACGGGAAGGCGACCGGCTGTTGCCGCGGGAAGGGCGGCTCGATGCACATCGCCGACGTCGCCGCCGGCTACCTCGGGGCGAACGGGGTCCTCACCGCGGGCCTGCCGCTCGCGTGCGGGGCTGCGCTCTCCGCCAAGCTGCGGGGGACCGACCAGGTGTGCGTGGCTTTCTTCGGCGACGGTGCCGCGAACCGGGGGCCGTTCCACGAGGCGGTGAACCTGGCGGCGATCTGGCGGCTTGCCGTGATCTTCGTCTGCGAGAACAACTGGTGGGCCTCGACGACCCCGTTCGCGGCCTCGACGGCGGGCGGCTCCATCGCGGCCCGCGCCGCGGGCTACGGGATCCCGGGGGCGACGGTGGATGGCACCGACGCCCTGGCCGTGTACGCGGCCGTGGCGACGGCAATCGCGCGCGCTCGCGCCGGGGAGGGGCCGAGCCTCCTCGAGGCGCGGACGATCCGCTGGCAGGGGCACTTCGAGGGGGATCCCCAGGGGTACCGCGAGCGGGCCGAGATCGCGGAGGGGCGCCGGACCGATCCGCTCCTCCGCCTCGGCGAGCACCTGCGCCGCGCCGAGGCCTGGGACGATGGGTGGGCGAAGGAGACGGAGGAAGCGATCCTCGCCGAGATCGACGACGCCGTGGCCTTCGCGGAGGGGAGCCCCGAGCCCGCGCCCGAGGCCGCGTTCACCGACCTGTTCGCCGGCGATCCCGGGCGCGACTGAGGTGCGGGGACCGGCGGTGGCGGAGCTGACCTACGCCGACGCGCTCAACGCGGCGCTCCGGGAGGAGATGGCCCGCGACGAGCGCGTCTACGTGATCGGCGAGGACATCGG
>CAZDYT010000525.1:0-3462 GCA_964509395.1 uncultured bacterium | reverse complement strand
CCTCGCGGCGAAGAACGAGGCGGCCCTGAGGCCGTCCGGAGGGGTGCGCGTGAAATACCCCCGGCGGTGTATCACGCCGCTGCGGGCGCCGTGGGCGCCCGTTCGCCGCGTCACCCGCCCGTGGCGTCATGCCCTTCACGAATTATCCAGGCGAGGAGCGCTTCCAGGTCGGCGCGACTGAGAACGAGCACGGACCGGGCGGCGTGGAGATCCTCAGGCCGGAGCCCGCTTGATCATACGGGTGATGGTGGCGTCCATGACGACCTCGTCGCGCTGGTTCAAGACGCGGTGGCGGAAGGTCACCAGGCCGCGGTCGGGCTTCTTGGTCTCCCGTTTGTCCGCCACCTCGATCTCCACCCGGATCGTGTCGCCGGCGAGGACCGGCGCCAGCACGCGGACGTCGTAGCTCATGAGCGCGAGGCCCGTCCCGTGCAGGATCCCCGTCTGGAGGGTCAGCCCTTCCGCGATCGCGAAGGTGAGGACCCCGGGCGCGACGCGGGTCTTGAAGACGCTCTCCCGCTGGATGTACTCGAGGTCCATGAACAGGGGCTCCGTGAAGCCGGTGAGGGTCACGAAGCTGAGGATCTCGTAGTCGGAGACCGTCCGGCCCAGCGTCCGGTAGCGGTCGCCGATCCGGAAGCCTTCGTAGTGGACGGCCCCGGTGCCCACGGGCCGCCCTACTTCTCGCCCAGGTAGGTCTTCCGCACGACGTCCGACTTCAGGAGGTCCACGCCGGTGTCGTGCAAGACGATCCGGCCGGTCTGGATCACGTAGCCGCGGTGCGCCACGCGGAGCGCCATCCGCGCGTTCTGCTCCACGAGCAGCATCGTCGTCCCCTGGCGGTTGATGTCCTGGAGGGTCTGAAAGATCGTCTCGACGAGGATCGGCGAGAGCCCCATCGAGGGCTCGTCGAGCAGGAGCAGCGCGGGGCGCGCCATCAGGGCCCGCCCGATCGCCAGCATCTGCTGCTCGCCGCCGGAGAGCGTTCCACCCTTTTGCGTGAGGCGCTCCCGGAGCCGCGGGAACAGCGCCAGGACGCGCTCGAGGTCCTCCTGCACGTTCGCGCGGTCGGTCCGGACGAAGGCGCCGAGCTCGAGGTTCTCCATCACCGTCATCCGGGGAAAGATCCGGCGGCCCTCGGGAGCCTGGGCGATCCCGAGCCGGACGATCCGGTCCGTCGGCAGGCCGTCGATGCGCTGAGCGTTGAGGGTGATGGTGCCCCGGAGCGGGCGCACGGTGCCGATCACGGTCTTCAGGGTCGTCGTCTTCCCCGCGCCGTTCGAGCCGATCAGCGTGACGATCTCCCCGCGCTTGACCGCCAGCGAGACGCCCTTGAGGGCCCGGATGTTGCCGTAGTAGGTGTGGACGTCGTTGACCTCGAGCATGGCCGCCGGAGCGCTCACGCCGGGACGAGCTCCTGTTCGTACCCCTTCCCCAGATACGCTTCGATGACCTTGGGATCCCTCTGGACCTCGGCGGGCGTTCCCTCGGCGATCCGGATCCCGTAGTCGAGGACGGTGATCCGGTCCGAGATTCCCATGACCACCTCCATGTGGTGCTCGATCAGGAGGACCGAGAGGCCGAGCTCCCGGCGCAGGAGGCCGATGAACTCCGTCAGCGTCTCGGTCTCCCGCGGGTTCATCCCCGCCGTCGGCTCGTCCAGGAGCAGGAGCTTCGGTTCCGTGGCGAGCGCCCGCGCGATCTCAAGCCGCCGCTGGTCGCCGTAAGGGAGGTTCTTCGCCAGTTCACCTTCCTTCCCGCTCAGCCCGACGAAGGCGAGGAGATCCCGGGCCCGCGCCCGCGCGCGCGCCTCCTCGGCGACCACGGCGGGCGGGCGAAAGACGGCGCCTGCGACGGAGGCCTGCAGCCGGCAGTGCTCGCCGACGCGGATGTTGTCGAGCACCGTCATGTTCTGGAAGAGCCGGATCGACTGGAAGGTCCGGGCGACGCCGCGGGTGACGATCGCGTTCGGGCGGAGCCCCACGATGCTCTCCCCGTCGAAGAGGATCTCGCCGCTGTCAGGCCTGAGCAGGCCCGTGGCCACGTTGAAGAGCGTGGTCTTGCCGGCCCCGTTCGGGCCGATGAGGCCGATGATCGCCCCACGGGGGATCACGAGGTCCACCTGGTTCACGGCGACGAGGCCTCCGAAGCTCCGGGTCACCGCGCGGGCCGCGAGGATCGGACGCGGGCCGTCCGATGCCTCTTGCGGCGATGCCCGCTCGCGGAGGCACGCGGGGGACTCCTCCGCGCGGGTCGGCGCGGGGGCTGCGGCGAGGGCGATCGCCTCTTCCTGCTCGTCCACGTCGATCGCCGGGGGGCGGGCCCGCCGGCCGGCGAGCCCTTCGGGCTTGAAGAGCATCACGATCACGAGCCCGAGCCCGAAGAAGAACCATCGCCAGAGCGTGACGTCCACCGTGGTCAGCGCGGCGATCCCGACGGTCCGACCGACCCAGCGGAGCAGGAAGGTCAGCTCGGCGAGCAGGATCCGGTCGAAGAGCGTGATCAGCATCCCGCCGAAGATCACGCCCTTGAGACTCCCCATGCCCCCGAGCACGACCATGCAGAGGAGCATGATCGAGACCTGGAACTCGAAGGCCCCCGGGGTGATCGCCTGGAGCTTGGCGGCGTAGAACGACCCGGAGAACCCGGAGAAGGAGGCCCCGAGGGCGAAGGCCAGAAGCTTCGTCTTGACCGGGTCCACGCCCATGCAGTCGGCCGCGGTCTCGTCCTCACGGATCGCCATCCAGGCCCGGCCGAGCCGCGAGTCCCGCATCCGGTTCATCGCCCAGAGGGAGGCCGCCCCGATGATGAGAATGAGGAAGTACCAGGGGATCGGGTCGGTCTCGAACGGCACACCCGGGAGGTACGGCCGGGCGACGGGATTCACCCCGTTCTCGCCGCCGGTCAGATTCAGCTTCTCGATCGGCCGCCAGCCGCTGATCTCGACCGTGACGTCCCCCATGTTTCGGATGGCGACGGGGATGATCTCCCCGAAGGCGAGGGTGATGATGGCCAGGTAGTCGCCGCGGACGCGCAGCGTCGGCGCGCCGATGATCAGACCGAAGATGGCCGAGACGATGGCCGAGATCCAGATGATGACCCAGAAGCTCCAGGCGTGCCCGTGAAGCGGCGAGCCAAGGACAGGCGAGTTGAGGAGGCCCATGGTGTAGGCGCCGATGGCGAAGAAGGCCGCGTAGCCGAGGTCGAGGAGCCCCGCGTAGCCGACGACGATGTTGAGCCCGAGGGCGAGCAGCACGTAGATCATCCCGTCCGAGACTGCGTGAATCGTCTGGATTCGAAGGGCGCGGTCCACGAACGGATAGGCGAGGAGGGCCGCGATCAGCAGGCTCGTGGAGACATAGCGGCGGCGGACGTCCGTCGTCATCGCGCCTCCGGCCCCAGCACGCTCAGAGCTTCTCCGGCGTCCGCTCACCCAGGAGCCCGTGGGGGCGGAAGAGCGCT
>CAZDYT010000524.1:0-3472 GCA_964509395.1 uncultured bacterium | reverse complement strand
CGGGATACCGGGACGCGCAGCAGGCCTACGAGCGGGCCGCCGCGGAGGCGCGGCAGGCGGTCGCCGCCCTCGGCAAGGAGCTGGAGGCGCGGCGCGCCCAGGAGCGGACCGCCGAGGCGCGCCGGGCGGCGGAGCTCGCCGCGGCCGCCCGGCTCGCGCCGCCGCTCTGGGCCCGCGCCGCGGGCATCGAGCGGGACGCCGAGAGCGCCCTCAAACGACGGGAGTTCGACAAGGCGCAGGCGCTCTGGCGCGAGGCCGAGACGGCCTACCGCTCGGCCGAAAGCGACGCCGCCGACAAGGCCTCCGCCGCGGAGCGCGAGCGCGTGGCGGCGCTCAAGCGCGACCTCCAGGCCGCCGAGCAGGTCGGATCGACGGCCGCGGCCGCCCGGCGTGAGGCGGAGCAGGCGGGGGCGGCGCGGTACGCCGCGAAGGGCTTCGGGCTGGCCCTCGACAGGGAAACGGAGGCCCAGGCCGCGCTCGGCCGCCAGGAGTACGCCCTTGCCCAGCGGCGCTTCCGCGAGGCGCAGGAGGAGTACCGGCGGGCGACGCAGGAGGCGCAGCGCGCCGCGGAGGCCGAGCGGCGCGAGGCGGCGCTCCAGGCCAAGAGCCAGCGCGAGGCCGAGCAGCTCCGCGAGGAGATGACCCGAGCCCGAAGCCAGGCGGAGCAGGCCGACGCGCGTCGCCTGGCCCCGAAGCTCTGGGCGGAGGCCGCGGTCAGGGAGTCGGAGGGGCAGGCGGCGCTCGGGCGGCGCGAATATGCGGCCGCGCAGGCGCGCTTTGGGGAGGCGCAGGAAGAGTACCGGCGGGCGGCGCAGGAGGCCCGTGCGGCGGCCGAACGCCAGCAGACGGCCGCGCGGGAGAGCCAGGCGGCGCAGGCGACGCGCCTCAAGCAGGAGGTCGATCGTCTCCGGGCGAGCGCGGGAGCGAGCCGCGAGCACGCCGTGCGGCTCGGCGCGGACCAGTTGGCGAAGGAGGCGTTCGACGGGGCGCGGGCCAAGGAGACGGAGGCCACCGCGCTGGAGGGCCAGCAGAACTTCGCCGCGGCGGGCCTGGCGTATCAGGACGCCGCGCAGCGCTACGGCGAGGCCCTGAGCCGCGCCCAGGTCGCGCGCCTGGCGAGGACCGAGGCCGACGACGTCCGCGCCCGGATGCAGGCCGACAAGCAGAAAGCGCGGGCGGATGCGGCGGACTACCGCGCGGCCCTCGCGGAGGAGCAGCGAGGGGACGCGAAGTACGAGGGCCTCGCCTTCAAGGAGGCGGCCGGCCACTACCGCGCGGCGCAGGGGCTCTTCGCCAAGGCCGCAGGGTCGGCGCCAGACGTCAGGGTCTCGGCAACCGATCCGCGCGGCGAGATCCGCGCGGTGCTCGATCTCTACAAGCAGGCCATCGAGGGGAAGGACGTGGCGATCCTCCGAAAGGTGCGCCCTGGCCTCAGCTCGGAGGAGATCCGGCGGTCGTTCGAACAGAGCAAGAGCCACACGGTGGAGCTCACCATCCAGGCGATCGAGGTGCAGGGGGACGAGGCCGAGGCCCGGGGCCGTCGCCTGGACGTCGTCGTCTCGAAGGAGGGCCGGACGTTCCGCAACGAGGCGGCGGTGGTGTTCAAGCTCCGCCGGGCGCCGTCCGGGTGGGTGATCGACGCCGTCAACTGACCGGCGCCTCGATGAGCGACGGGACCGGCGGGAACGCCACCTCCGGGTGCTCACGGAGCCGGTCGAGCCACTCCGCGAGAAATCCCCAGAAGCCGGGATCCATGGCCCGGTGGTGCGTGAGCAGCCCCGTCGGCTCGGTGGGGTCCGCGCGCCCCTCCCGGCGGTCGGTGAGGTGCCGCCGCAGTCGCTCCAGCGTCGCGGCGCCCCCGGCGAACCGCTTGGCCTCGCGCCAGACGATGGGATCGGCGTGACAGTTCAGCCGGTGGAGTCCGGGGACCGGCGCCGCTGCGTCGCGGGGCCCGAACGCCGACAGCGCCCGGTACCCGGCGCGCGGCAGCTGGGCGAGGACGGCCGGAGCGACGCGGTTCCATGGTGGCACGAAGACGGGGAACGCGCGCGCCCCGAAGGCCGTCCGGAGGCAGGCCCACCCCGTCTCGAGTTCCGCGAGGACGACGTCAGAGGGCCGCGCCGCCCCGCACTCCGCCGGGCGGAGCCGGCGCTCACCGGGCGGGATCGTGGTCTCGTGGTTCGCGTGGGCCCAGCCGTGCTGGAGGACCGCGATCTGCCCCGGTGCGGCGTGGATCGCGGCGGCCACGTCGGGGGTGAGCCAGGCCGGCACGACGGCGAGGCCGAGGGGCACCCGGACCTGCGCGGCGAGGCCGAGGAGCCGCTCGAGCGCCGCATGGGGCCGCCCCGCGTCGTCGTCCCGCCACCAGAACGTCGCGGTGCGCCCCTCGGCGCGCCAGGCCCCGAGCTCCGCGGCGAAGGCGCGCCAGCTCGCGTCGTCCCACGCCGCGGTCATCGCGTTCGGTGAGCCGCCTCGATTCGCATATCCGCCAGAAGATCGCGCAGCGCGACAGCATCAACCTCGCCGCCCAGTGGCTCGCGCGTGACGACGGGCTCGTCGTCGAGTTTGGCCTGGGCACGGGCCGCTCGTACTCCCATCTCCTCGAGCGCTTTCCCGGCCGCGAGGTCTTCGGCTTCGACCGGCGGGACATCGCGCATCCGCGCTCGCGCCCGCCGGTGGACCACTTCTACCTCGGCGAGTTCGCCGACGTGCTCGCCGACCCGGCCGTCCACGCCCGCTTCGCGGGTCGGGTCATCCTGCTGCATCTGGATCTCGGCTCGGGCGGGCCGGAGGACGAGGTGCTGCCGGAGTGGGTCGTGGAGCAGACGCACCCTTGGCTTCGGCCCGGCGCCGTGGTGCTGAGCGACCAGGAGCTCACGCTCGCGGCGGCCTGGCGCCTCGCCCGAGTGGACACCCGGGGCCAGGTCCAGCACGCCGACCGCTATCGGGTCTACCGTCGCCACGGGGGTTGAGTCGGCCTCACGCCCGGCGGGCCCGGGCCGCGATCACGCCGTCCACGAGCGCCCCGAGGATCTCCGCCGAGCGCGCGGCGCCTCCGAAGTCGAGCCGGGCGGGCGAGGGAAAGCCGGGCGTGGTCAACGCCGCCTGCATGGCGGCGGCGAGGCGCGCCGGCGACAGCGCGCCTTCGTCGACGACCATGAGGAGCCCCCGTTCGGCCAGGAGCCGGGCCCGCAGCGGCTGCTCGTCGCCGCCCCCTTCGTATGGGACCACGACCGCCCGGACGCCGCTCCGCGCGATGTCGACCACCGTGTTGTAACCGGCCTGGCTCACCGACAGGGCCGCCCCACGCAGGAGGTCGGGGAAGTCGCCGCGGAACGCCTCCACCAGCACGGCCGGGCGCTCGTCGAGGGGCGGGAGCGCTGCGGCCCGCGCTTCCACCTCGGTGCGGGCCTCGGCCCCGAGGTAGGGTCCGGTGATGAGCCGCCACGGGAGGGTGGCCGCGGCGGGGCAG
>CAZDYT010000523.1:0-3477 GCA_964509395.1 uncultured bacterium | reverse complement strand
CCTGCTGCTGCCGATGGGCTCCGACTGGCTGCGCGTCCTGAGCCTCTTCCGCCTGCTCAAGCTCGCGCGGTACGCGCCCGCCTTGCCGCTCTTCGCGGCGGTGATCCGCAACGAGCGGCGCCCCCTCTCCGCCGCGCTCATGGTCATGACGGTGCTGCTGGTGCTCAACTCGGCGATCATGTTCATGCTCGAGCGCGACGCCCAGCCTGACGTCTTCGCCAGCATCCCGCACGCCATGTGGTGGACGATCGTGACGATGGCGACGGTCGGCTACGGCGACATCGTCCCGGTGACCCCGCTGGGCAAGCTGTTCGGCGGGTTCGTCATGATCCTCGGCATCGCCATGTTCGCCGTGCCGGCGGGCATCCTCGCGACGGGGTTCGCCGTGGAGCTCCGAAGGCGCGACTACGTCGTCACCTGGCAGACGGTCGCGAAGGTCCCGCTCTTCGCCGGTCTCGACGCGGCGCGGATCGCGGAGATCGCGCGGCTCCTCAAGCGCCAGATCGTGCCCGCGAGCTATGCTGTGGTCCGCCGCGGCGAGGCGGCCGACGCCATGTTCTTCATCATGGCGGGCGAGGTCGAGGTGGACGTTCAGCCCACCCCCCGCCGCATGGGCCCGGGACAGTTCTTCGGGGAGATCGCCCTGCTGCGCGACACCGTGCGGACCGCCACGGTGGCGACGGTCACCGAGTGCGAGCTGCTCTGCCTCGACGTCGCGGACTTCCGCCGCCTGCTCGAGGCCCACCCCGCCCTCAAGGCCTCCGTCACGAGGGTCGCCGAGCAGCGGCTGACGAGCCTCGCCGCGGGCCCCCCCGGTGACTCCAAGGCCACCCCGCCCTCGCAGGGCTGAGCCGTCCCACCGCTGGCGCGGCTTGTTCGGGCCTGGCGGGCGTCCTATAATCTCGGCTGCCGGCGCGGCCGAGGCTCTGAAGGCTCGTGGACCCGTCATGACCAGGAGGTGGACCATGAAGCGGTTGGGCATCGTCACCTGGGTGGTCGCCGTGATCGCGCTCGCCGCCAGCCTGTGGGGCCTCGGCGCCACGCAGGCCGGCGCGCAGCAAAAGCAACCCGCACCGGCCAAGAAGGCCGCCGCCCCCGCCAAGAAGCTCCGGGTCGTCTCGATCTTCCAGACCCCCATCGAGGAACCCTGGGACGGGGCGATCCACCAGGCCCTCCTGCGCGCCCGGAAGGAGCTCGGGATCGAGTACGAGTGGACGGAGAAAGTCTCGGGGGCCGACTTCGAGCGGGTGGTCCGGGAGTACGCCGAGAAGGGCTACGACCTCATCATGGGCGACGCCTTCGGCCAGGAGCAGGCGGCCCGGCGCGTGGCCAAGGCGTACCCCAAGATCAAGTTCCTTTTCGGGTCCGGACTGGGGCCCGCGCAGCCGAACTTCGGCGTCTTCGACGACTGGATCCACGAGCCCGCCTACCTCTGCGGGATGATCGCCGGCAAGCTGACCAAGTCGAACGTGCTCGGGGTCGTGGGCGGGCACCCCGTGCCCGAGGTGAACCGGCTGATCAACGCCTTCAAGGAGGGCGCGCGCGAGGTCAACCCCAACGTCAAGGTGAAGGTGGCCTTCATCGGGAGCTGGTTCGACCCGCCGAAGGCCAAGGAGGCCGCCCTCGCCCAGATCGAGGCCGGCGCGGATCTCCTCTACGCCGAGCGCTACGGGGTCATCGACGCCGCGAAGGAGCGCGGGAAGCTCGCGTTCGGCAACCTCCTGGACCAGCAGCACCTCGCCCCCGACACGGTCATCACGGGGCCGGTGTGGGACATGCACCCGCTGGCCAAGTTCGCCATCGAGTCGGTTCGCCGGGGCACGTTCGTGGCGATGGACTACGCGGAGTGGACCATGATGCAGAAGGGCGGATCCCGGCTGGCGCCGTTGCGCCAGTGGGAGACGAAGCTCCCCAAAGAGGTCGCCGACATGATCAAGAAGCGCGAGGCGGAGATCGTGAGCGGCCTGTTCCGGGTGTCCGTGGACGAGGCCAAGCCCACCTCGGATTAGCCCCCGCCACCCGGCCCACCGGATGCGTCCGCCCGTGGGGCCACGAGCACAAGCGGCTCACCGGACCTCGTCCGGTGGGCCGCTTCGCTCGTTCGCCTCCTGCGAGGGCCGAGCGTGACCACGGCGCCGGCCGTTCGGATGCGCGGGATCACCAAGCGCTTCCTCGACGTGGTGGCCAACGACGGGATCGACTTCGAGCTCCACCCGGGCGAGGTCGTCGCGCTCCTCGGGGAAAACGGGGCCGGCAAGACGACCCTCATGAACATCCTGTTCGGCCTCGTGGTCCCCGACGCGGGGACCATCGAGGTCTGGGGGGCGCCCGTCGCCTTCCACGCCCCTCGGGAGGCGATCGCCCGCGGGATCGGGATGGTGCATCAGCACTTCACGCTGGTGCCGCCGCACACCGTGCTGGAGAACGTCATCGTCGGGACCAGGGCCTCGCGGCGCGGCCTCCTGGACACCGCCGGGGCCCGGGCTCGCCTCCAGGCGCTCGCCCGCCTGCACGGCCTCGAGCTCGACCCGGACGCGCCCGTCTGGCAGCTCTCCGTGGGCGAGCAGCAGCGGGTCGAGATCCTCAAGGCGCTCTACCGGGGGGCCCGCGTCCTCATCCTGGATGAGCCGACCGCCGTCCTCACCCCGGCCGAGGCCCGGGGGCTCTTCACGGCGCTCCGCTCGCTCACGCGCGAGGGTCACGCCGTCATCTTCATCTCCCACAAGCTCCGGGAGGTCATGGAGGTGAGCGACCGGGTCGTCATCCTCCGCGGGGGGCGGGTCGTGGCGACCCGCACGACGGGGGCGACCGACGCGCAGGAGCTGGCGCGACTGATGGTGGGGCGCGAGGTCCACACGCCGGTGCGCCGACTCCAGCCGGGCGCCGGCCGGCCCGTCCTGGAGATCGAGGACCTGACCGTGGCGAACGACCGGGGGCTCACAGCCGTGGATCGGCTCGGGATGACCGTGCACGGCGGCGAGATCGTGGGGCTCGCCGGGGTCTCGGGCAACGGCCAGCGGGAGCTGGCGGAGGCGATCTTCGGCCTCCGCCCGGTCCGGGGGGGCCGGATCCGCGTGGGGCAGAGCGACGTGACCAACGGCTCCCCCGAGGAAATCATCCGGCGCCGGGTGGCCCGCGTCCCCGAGGACCGGACGGGGGTCGGTCTCCTGATGGAGCTGTCGCTGGCGGAGAATCTCATCCTCGAAAGCTACCGGGCCTCCCGCTTCCGGCGCGGGCGCTTCCTGAGCCCGGCCGCGGTGGCGGAGTTCGCGGACGGGCTGCTCGCCGCCTATCGCGTCCGGGCCCCGCATCGGTCGGTCCCGGCCAAGACGCTCTCGGGCGGCAACCTCCAGCGGCTCCTGCTGGCGCGGGCCCTGGCGCAGGATCCCGCGCTGCTGATCGTGCACCAGCCGACCCGGGGGCTCGATGTCGCCGCGACCGAGGAGGTCCACGCCCGCCTCCTGGAGCTGCGAGAGC
>CAZDYT010000522.1:0-3492 GCA_964509395.1 uncultured bacterium | reverse complement strand
GGGGGAGTATGTCCGGACGCTGAAACCGCTCCTCGAGCGCCTCGGCCTCACGGTCCTCATCGAGCCGGGCCGCTCGATCGTCGGCAACGCGGGCGCGCTGCTCACCCGCGTCCTCTACCGGAAGACGACCGACGGCCGGCGGTTCGTGATCGTGGACGCGGCGATGAACGACCTGATCCGCCCCGCGCTCTACAACGCCCACCACGAGATCCGGCCGGTCGCGGAGCCGCCGGCCGGCGCCGCGCTCGAGGTCGTGGACGTCGTCGGCCCCGTGTGCGAGTCGGCGGATTTCCTCGCCAAGGAGCGCCCGCTGCCGCCGGTAGCCGAGGGCGCACTCCTGGCCGTCCTGTCGGCCGGCGCGTACGGGTTCGCCATGGCGTCCAACTACAACGCCCGCCCGCGCGCCGCCGAGGTGCTCGTCCACGACGACCGCTTCCAGGTGGTGCGGCGGCGCGAGAGCTACGAGGACCTGATCGCCGGCGAGAGCCCGTGGACGGGGCCCCTGCCGTAACGCGCGCTCTCGCCATAAGGAGCCCGCAGCGAGCGACGGCCCGACGGCGATAGGCCGGAGGCGTCGCAAGGAGGATGGACATGCGACGGACCTTCCAAGGCTCCCTGGTCGCTCTGGTCACGCCGTTCCGCGACGGGAAGATCGACGAGGCGAAGCTCCGCGAGCTGGTCGAGTTCCACGTCCAGCACGGCACGGACGGGCTCGTCCCCTGCGGGACGACGGGCGAGTCGCCCACGCTCAGTCACGAGGAACACCAGCGGGTCGTCGGGCTCGTCGTCCGGGCCGCGGCCGGGCGGATTCCCGTGGTCGCCGGGACCGGCTCGAACTCGACCGCCGAGGCGATCGACCTGACCGTCCACGCGGCGAAGGCTGGCGCGGACGGGGCGCTCCTCGTCTCCCCCTACTACAACAAGCCGACCCAGCAGGGCCTCTACGAGCACTTCAAGGCCATCGCCCAGGCAGTGCCGGATCTGCCGCTGATCCTCTACAACATCCAGGGCCGGACGGCCGTCAATATCCAGACCGACACGCTCCAGCGCCTCGCCGAGATCCCGAACATCGTCGGCGTCAAGGAGGCGTCGGGAAGCCTCGATCAGATGACCTCGGTCATCCTGGCGTGCGGTCCGGACTTCACGGTCCTCTCGGGCGACGATACGCTCACGCTGCCGCTCATGTCGGTCGGCGGCCGCGGCGTCATCTCGGTGGTGGCGAACTTCCTGCCGAAGGAGGTCACCGAGCTCACCCACGCGGCGCTCGATGGCGACTGGAAGCGGGCGCGCGAGCTTCACCTGAGGCTCTTCCCCGTCTGCCAGGCGATGTTCATCGAGACGAACCCGATCCCGGTGAAGGAGACCATGGCGATGCTCGGCCTGATCCGCGCCGAGTGGCGGCTCCCCATGTGCCCCATGAGCGACGCCAACCGGGACCGCCTCCGGAAGATTCTCGTCCACGCCGGCGTGCTCAAGGCGTAGATCGGGACAGGCCCCACCGCTCCCGGGTCGTCTCGGGCTGAGGAGGAGCGTCCGTGATCGAGCTGGTGGTCGCCGGCGCCGCCGGGCGGATGGGCGGCCGGATTATCGCGCTCGCCCGGGAGAGCGCCGACCTGCGCGTCGTGGCGGCCCTCGAGCGCCCCGGCCATCCGGCGCTCGGCCGGGACGCCGGCGAGGTCGCCGGAGCCGGGCGCACCGGGGTTTCCGTCACGGCCGACCCGGCGGCCGTCCTCACGCGGGACCGCGTCCTCGTCGAGTTCACGGCGCCCGAGGCCACGCTCGAGCACCTCCGGCTCGCCGCTCCCCAAGCCGCGCGCGCCGTCGTCGGGACGACCGGCCTGAGCCCGGCCCAGATGGCAGAGGTGACAAAGCTGGCCGCCCAGACCGCCATCGTCTACTCCCCCAACATGAGCGTCGGCGTGAACCTGGCCTTTCGCGTGCTCGCCCTCATGGCCCGGACCCTCGGGGATGAGTACGACGTCGAGATCACCGAGATCCACCACCGGATGAAGAAGGACGCGCCGAGCGGGACCGCCGCGAAGATGGCCGAGGTGATCGCAGAGGCCCTCGGCCGCGACCTCGGCCAGGCCGGCGTCTACGGCCGCCACGGGATGGTGGGCGAGCGGGGCGCCAAGGAGATCGGCATCCACGCCCTGCGCGGCGGGGACGTGGTCGGCGAGCACACGGTGGTGTTCGCGACGCTCGGGGAGCGGCTCGAGCTGACCCATCGCGCCCACACCCCCGCCACGTTCGCGCGCGGCGCGCTCCGCGCCATCCGCTGGGTCGCGGCGGCGACTCCCGGCCTCTACTCGATGCACCACATGCTGAGGCTCTGAGGGTCCGCGCCACCACGCGTCGCGCCCGTGGGCCCTCGCCTCCCCGGGCGCCCGGCGTGTTCCCCCTGGGCGGCGTCCCGGCCCAAGCAGGGAGAGGAGTGAACGCGTGAGCCTTCGCGCGGATTTGGCCGACCGGCTCAAGAAGCTACCCCCGTACCTCTTCGCCGAGATCGACCGCCAGAAGAAGGAGGCCCGGGCACGGGGCCTGGACCTCGTCGACCTGGGCATCGGAGACCCTGATCTGCCGACGCCGCCGCACGTCATCGACGCGCTCGCGCGCGCGGCCCGGGACCCCAAGAATCACCGCTACCCCGACTACGAGGGGCTCCTCGCGTTCCGGGAAGCCGCCGCGGTGTGGTACCGGCAGCGGTTCGGCGTCACGCTCGATCCCGCGACGGAGGTGCTCACGCTGATCGGTTCGAAGGAGGGCACGGCCCACATCCCGCTGGCGTTCGTGAACCCGGGCGATGCCGTGCTCGTGCCCGATCCCGGCTATCCCGTCTACGCCGCGGGAACGTGGTTCGCGGGGGGGGAGCCCTACTTCTTGCCGCTCCGCGCCGAGCGCGAGTTCCTCCCCGACCTCGACGCGATCCCGAGTGGCGTCCTCCGCCGCGCGAAGATGCTCTTCCTCAACTATCCGAACAACCCGACGGCCGCCATCGCGACCCGCACCTTCTTCGAGCGCGTCGTCGAACTCGCGCGGCGTCACAACCTCATCGTTTGCCACGACGCCATGTACTCCGAGCTCCGCTTCGACGGCTACGAGCCGCCGTCGTTCCTCCAGGTGCCGGAGGCCAGGGACGTCGGGGTCGAGTTTCACTCCTGCTCGAAGACGTACTCCATGACGGGCTGGCGGCTCGGCTTCGCCGTCGGGAACCGCGAGGTGCTCGCGGGGCTCGGGCGGATCAAGACGAACGTGGACTCGGGGGTCTTCCAGGCGGTGCAGGAGGCCGGCATCGCGGCGCTCACCGGCCCGCAGGACTATGTCGCCCAGGTCCGCGCCACGTACCAGGAGCGTCGCGACATCGTCGTCAACGGGCTCCGAAAGCTCGGCCTCTCCGTGACGCCGCCGCGGGCGACCTCGATCCCACCTTCGGCACGGCTGCCCAAGGTGTGCGAGTACTTCAACATCCCCGTTCAGGCCGCCGACAACGAG
>CAZDYT010000521.1:0-3501 GCA_964509395.1 uncultured bacterium | reverse complement strand
CCGTGGACTGTCCCGCCGCATGCGCCCGGAGCGCCCGTTCGGCGAGTGTGTCGAGCTTCCCAGCCTTGACATCAGCCTCCAACTGCCGATCCCACGCCTCAGCATCGTACTGCGCAAACCACTCGCGAAACCGGGCAAACTCCTCTGGGGAGAGCGCCCGGATCTGTTGCTCAAGGTTCTCGATCTTTCCCATCGCCGCCTCCTGTTCGGTCATTGTAGCACTTGTCCGGCACCGGTGTCGGTTGTCGGCTAACGTTTCGCCGTAACGTGTGGCGGCGGAGAGCAGCATAGCCGCGGGCAGGTTCACGGAGATGTCAGCGAGCCTCGTCCGGGTCGACGAGGGCAAGGATCTTGCCGACTGTCTCGTGCAGCACATCAGCGGGCACGCTGCCAATCCGCCTCGCCTTTCGCACGCGCCAGTCTAAGCTCTTGATCTGATCCGAAAGGACCGCCCCCTCGACGCCGAGCCCCGCCGGAAGGAGCACCTCGAATGGATACCCCTTCACTTGTGAGGTGACCGGGCAGCAGACTGCCAAGCCGACCCGGCGGTTGTACGAACTCGGTGAGATCACCAGGGCTGGCCGGCGGCCTGCCTGCTCGTGACCCGCTTGGGGGTTGAACTGAAGCCAGACAAGGTCGCCGCGTGATGGAATGTATGAAGCCACTACCAAGCCTCGCGGCCGGCCGCTTCACCCGTCCCGACCTCACCGTGGAGGTTCCCCCGCTTCACATGTTTGAGGAGTGCGCCCAGCGCGTACTTCCGCGTTCGGAGTGGACGAACCATGAGACTGCCGTTCTCGACCGACAGGTCGACAGTGGAGCCTTCCCCGACCTGGGCCTCGGCCGCGAACGACCGTGGAATCCGTAATCCGAGGCTGTTGCCCCATTTTTGAATCTTGGTCTGCATGCGCGGTCCTCCGGATATACAATGAAGATACGCCGGAAGGTTCAGCCCGTCAACCCCCGTTCCGCGCCTCGTCTCGCTAACGTTTCGCGTCAGCCGCGTGCGCTCGCGCACCTCGGCTGCTTGCGATGGTTAGGGCTCGCGGCTCGAGCGAGGACACTCGCCGTTATCCGTCGGCGATAGAAGTTGGCGATAGGTAGTGCATCATTTCGCCGCCGAGCGGGACTTGACGATCAAGGTGCTCGTCGTGAGGAACACCTGCTCCCCGGTCTGATTGTTCAACGTCGCGGTGTAGCGTACGAAGCCCAGATCAGGCTTGCTCTTCGAAACTCGGCTCTCCTTGATCTCAAGGCGCCCGTGCAAACGGTCCCCGGGGCGCACCGATGCCGGCCACTTCATTTCCTCGTGCCCCGGTGATCCGAGCGTCGTCTCCACGCAAATGAACGCCTTGTGCATGAGCCGGAGCCAGACCAAGGCCGTCAGCCAACCGCTCGCGATGATTCCGCCAAACACAGTGGATCGCGCCGCCTCATCGTCGACATGGAACGGGAAGGGGTCGTACTTGCGCGCAAACTCGATGACCTCGTCTCGCGTCACATCGTACGCCCCGAGGTCAAATACCTCGCCGGGCTTGTAGTCCTCAGCGTATCGAATCACTTTCTCCGGCACTATCGCCTCCCTATTGCGCGCAGCGGCCTCGCTCTCGGCGCGAGCCCTGAGGACTACGGCGCTGAGCGGCCGACGGAGCTGGTCCGCTCAAGCAACAGGAACAGGAGGGCGCTCAGGGCTTGGTTCTGGGCGGAGGCGGCCACCCGGCCGTCGACCGCCAGCGAGGAGGAGTAGACCTCCTCGGTGCGCCGACTGCATGATCCCCTCGGACGGGGCTAGGATAGCCGACCCGTCAAACACGGCGCAACGCGGCAGCTGCGCGGTGACGTGGCTCACGGCTCGGCCTGCCGCGATGCCATCGCCTGGGCGGAGAGCTCGGTCGACGCCTAATCGGGCAGGGCCGGCGGTTCCGGCTCGATCGGTGGACCGGGCTCGGGCGCCGGCGGCGGGCGACTCGGGCCGAATCGGAGCTCGACGGTGGCGGCGCAGAGGTTCGGCACCTCGTAGAAGTTCGCCAGGCTCAAGCAGGCTCCGTACTTGAGGAGGATTCCGTGGAAGCAGACGTTGTCGAGGAAGCCTCCGATGCCGGATGGCGTGATGACGGGCGGGTAGCCCGCGGGCAGGGTCGTCAGGCGGACCCCGAGGAGCAGCGCGCCCATCAGGTCGACGGGCACCTCGACGGGGCGGAAGAGATCGGGCACCGTGACGGTGGCCAGGACGGAGTCGACGGCGGGAAGGGTCAGGAAGGTGTAGCCCTGCAGGGCGGCGAGGGATGGAGGGTCGGCAAACCGCACGACCTCGACGGTGACGGGCGTGTAGGTCACATCGTACTGCTGCCCGGCGTACTGGCTGGCTATCGCGAGGTTCGCGCAAAAGCCGCTGACGCTCAGGGCGGCGGTCTCCCCGAGCAGGTCGGGCGAGGACCGGTACAAGAGGACCGAGTACGCGGAATCGCCGTGCAATGTGTCCTCGATGAAAGGGGTACAGTCGCGCCCGCCGCACCGGTAGACGTACTCCAGCGTCTTGAAGTACCAGGCGCGCACGTCGGTGACGTAGCCATAACCGGCGGCGCCGTCGAAGAGGGCGGCGGGGGTGAGGCGCCACCGGTCCTCGGCGGTGGTGGGGCCCGGCGCAAGCCGCGCGAGCCCGTAGAGGGTACCGTCCTTGTCCCAGGTTTCCACGCTGAGCTCGAGCCGCCACACGGACGTGCTGACCCACTGCGCCGCGACGGCGTCGGGCTCGTCCCCGAGGCGGCCGCGGAAAACCAGTAGGTAGCGGCCGGGCTCGAGGGGCGGCTTGTCTGGGAGCGGAGGAGGAATCGGGAAGGGGTCGGACAGCGCGTTGGTCTCGAGGGTCACGGGCCAACGGTCGAGAGACACCCGGCTGCCATCGACCGCGTCGTAGAGGAGCTCGACGGCGCCGGCCATCGCGTCGGTGGGCGTCCGGTTGACGAGGCGGAGGGCGTCCCGGGGGCCGAGGACGGGATCGAGAACGGCCTCGACCTGGGCGGCGAGCCGACCGCGGAAGAAGTAGTTCAGGGCTGCCACGGAGTACCCGACCGCGCGCGGGAGCAGCCTGGCCGCGTAATCCTTGTAGACCGTCTCGTCCAGCGCGGGCTTCCGGTCTGCCCGGCCAGGGTCGAGGTGGTAGCGCACGAAGTAGTCACGGAGGAACCCGATGGTGGCCAGGCGGTAGCCGGAGTCCCCGTCGGCGATCTTCTCGTAGTACCAACGCCAGACCTTCTCGCCGGACGGCAGGTCAATCTGGAAGCGCTCTTCGCGGACGCTGGAGCGGGCCGGGTAGCGGAACGGGCGGAGGCGGTCGCTCGCGTAGGTCCCCCAGATGGAGTCTTCGCTCAGGAAGTTGACGTTCGTGTACTCGGCAATGCCGATGAGGGAGCTCGTCGTGATGTCTGGATTGGTGCCGGTGAACTCGTCGGTCCCGACATACCGGTCGGTATCGATGAGCCGCGCGATGGGCACGGGAGC
>CAZDYT010000520.1:0-3502 GCA_964509395.1 uncultured bacterium | reverse complement strand
CTCGGGGAGGTTCTCGTGACCGCAGCGACCCGCGACGTGCTCCGCCGGAGCGGCCTCGTGTGCACGATGGTCTCGGAGGAGATGGAGAAGCCCCTCCACCTCGACGACGCGTGCGCGACGGGCCGCTACCTCGTCTGCTTCGACCCCGTCGACGGCTCGTCGAACACCGACATCAACGGGATCGTCGGCACGATCTTCGGCGTTCGGGCGCGCCGCGGCACCGCGGATCACGCCGCGGACGCCCTCGGCCCCGGGACGGCTCAGGTCGCGGCCGGCTACATCATGTACGGGCCCGCGACCGTGGTCGTCTACACCGTGGGTCATGGCGTCCACGGGCTCACGCTGGACACCATGACCGGCGAGTACATGCTGACGCACCCCGACCTCCGGATCCCTTCGCGGGGGAAGACCTACAGCGTCAACGAGGGCAACTGGCATCGCTGGGGCTCCGCCCCGCGCGACTTCATCGCCTCGCTCAGCGGCGAGCGCGACGGGGCCCGGCCGTACTCGCTCCGCTACGTCGGCTCGCTCGTCGCCGATTTCCACCGGACGCTGCTCGAGGGCGGGATCTACCTCTACCCGGCCGAGGTGGACAGCCGGAAAGCCCGGGGCAAGATCCGCCTGCTCTACGAGGCCGCTCCGCTCGCGCTCGTCGTGGAGCAGGCCGGCGGGCGTGCCAGCACCGGCACCGAGCGTATCCTGGAGGTGATGGCCACCGAGTATCACCAGCGCGTGCCGCTCCTCATCGGGAGCCCCGAGGAGGTCGCCCGCGCCGAATCCTTTCACCGGAGGGAGCCCACATGAACTTCACCCGCGTGCGCGAGATCCTGAGCTGGTACGGGAGCGACAACCCCGGGACCCTCACCAACCTCGCCCGGCTCTTGACTCACGGCCGGCTGGGGGGCACGGGCAAGTTCGTGATCCTCCCCGTGGACCAGGGGTTCGAGCACGGCCCCGCGCGGAGCTTTGCCCCGAACCCGCCGGCCTACGACCCGCACTACCACTTCGAGCTCGCCATCGAGGCCGGGTGCAACGCCTACGCCGCGCCGCTCGGGTTCCTCGAAGCCGGGGCGCGCGAGTACGCCGGCCAGATCCCGCTCATCCTCAAGCTCAACAACCACGACGTCCTGCTCGAGGAGAAGGACCCGACCCAGGCCGTGACCGGCAGCGTGCGGGACGCCCTCCGGCTGGGGTGCGTGGGCGTCGGCTTCACGATCTACCCCGGCTCCACGCACCGCCTCGAGATGTACCGGCAGATCCGCGAGATCGCCGAAGAGGCCAAGGCCCACGGGCTCGCCGTCATCATCTGGTCCTACCCGCGCGGCTCGGCCCTCAGCAAGGCCGGGGAGACCGCCATCGACGTCACCGGGTACGCGGCCCACATCGCGGCGCAGCTCGGCGCGCACGTCATCAAGGTCAAGCTCCCCTCCGCGCACATCGAGCAGGCGGCCGCGAAGAAGGTCTACGAGGAGCAGGGGGTCCCGATCGGGACCCTGGCCGAGCGCGTCCGCCACGTCGTCCAGGGCTGCTTCAGCGGGCGGCGCATCGTGATCTTTTCCGGGGGCCCCGCGCAGGAGGACGAGGCCGTCTACGAGGAGGCGCGCGCCATCCGGGACGGCGGCGGGTTCGGCTCGATCATCGGCCGGAACTCGTTCCAGCGGAAGCGCCCCGACGCCCTCCGCTTCCTCCGGACGATCATGGACATCTACGCCGGCACCGTGAAGTAGCGCGATCCTCGGGTCCCGCGACCCGCCAGACGCCCCCTGCGCGCTCGACGGCGGGCCCGCCTTCTCCCCGACCCCGCGCCGGAGGAGCTTCTCCGGCCCTGCCCGCGCCGGGGGGGCATGCGGGGAGCGCCCGGACCCGCGCTCCCGCTGACGCGCCCCGCTCGCGGCGGGCTATCCTGACGGCGACGTCGGCGAACGCCGCGGCGCGGCCGTCAGGGCGACGGCTCCACCCACACCGCGAGGCCGTGGGGGCGCAGCGGCACCCGGAGGGTCCCGAGCACGGCGCGGCGCGGCCCGTCGATGATCGTGACGGTGTTGGAGGTGTGGTTGGCGACGAAGAGCGTCCCCAGGGCCGTCGACGCCACGTGGTACGGCTCGTCACCGACGGGGACCTGGGCGACGACACGCCGGGCCGCGAGGGCGACGGCCACGATGCTCCGGAGGCCGTGGTCGCTGAACCACATTTCCGTCGCCGTCGGCGGCACGGCGTTCCCGTCGCGGCCGCGCTTGGGCGAGTGGAAGGGATATTTGCCGACGGGGAGCGAGCCGATCGGCCGGCGCGTGGTCACGTCCACGAGGTCGACCCGGGCGTCCGGGAGGTGCGTGAACCCGGAATTGGTCACCCACGCGATCTTGCCGTCCGGACTGAGCGTCACGTCGTGAGCGTTCGCCCCGGTGTCGATGAGCGTCACCGTGCCGAACGTGAGGTCCACCACCCCGACCCGCGGGTCGCCGGGCTTGTACGGCCGGTTCGTGACCGTGAACCACAGCTCGCGGTCGTCCGGGCTGATCGAGAGGTCGTGCTGGGCGCGGCCGAGCTGGAGCGGCGCCTTGACCCGCCACGTCCCGACTTCGATCACGCTCACGAACGTCTCCGTCTCGTGCCCCACGAAGAGCGTGCGGCTGTCGGACGTAAAGGCGAGGTCGTGAGTCTGCCGCCCCAGCTTGAGCCGGGCCGCCTCGGTCAGGCTGCGCGTGTCGATCACCGACGCCTCGCCCGACCGGCGGTCGCTCGTCGCCACCCACCGGCCGTCGGGGGAGATTCCGAGGTTGTGCGGCTCCCGGCCGACCCGGACCGTGGCCACGAGCGCGAGGTCGGGCACGGCGCCCCGGTAGACGCTGACGGCGTCGGTCTTCTCCGAGGTGACGAACAGGGTCACCCGCTCCTGCGCCGCGGCGGCCGTCGCGAGGGTCGCCACCAGCAGGGTCGGCAGGGCGACGGTCAGCCGATGCAGGAAACGGGTCATGGATCGGGGCTCCTCGGCTCGCACTCGCTCGCTCACCCCCTCACCCTACCCCCCCACTGGGGGAGAATGCAAAATTTCGGAGGCCGGTGAGCTGATCGAGAGGGCGGGGGCCTTCCCCCGCTTGCGCTGCGATCAGGGCGTGGTCTACCATCCCCCCGGTACCGGTGCTCGTCTTCGGGGTGATCCACCGGAGCGCAACGCCATGACATGGCCGAGCGGGGGCTCCCAGGGCGGTGAGGGGGCGGCGGGAGGTGACCCGCGGCGCGCGTGGGCCGTCGGCCCTGCCGCGCGCGCGCTGATCGACGAGGATGCGCGGTTCTTCCTCCGCCAGTCGCTCTCGACCCCGTGCCTCTCGGCCGTCCGAGACGCCCAGGGGATCTGGATCGAGGACGTCGACGGCCGCCGGTACATGGACTTCCATGGCAACAACGTCCATCACCTCGGCCACCGGCACCCCCGGCTGGTCGAGGCCCTGAAGGCGCAGCTGGACAGCCTGCCGTTCGTGCCGCGTCGCTACACGGCCGAGCC
>CAZDYT010000519.1:0-3504 GCA_964509395.1 uncultured bacterium | reverse complement strand
CGTGCTCGTCACGGTGGCGTTCACTCGGACGCGGGTGAGGAGCGTGGCTTAGGCCAGCCCGTGCGGGAGGGACGGCTGAGACCCTCCGGCGCCTGGATCGGCCCTGGCCGGATTTTTACCGGGTGGAACCCGACCAGGCGCAAGAACCTGACCGGGTTTCGATGAGCCCCGACCTCCGCGTGCCCCGCAAGTGCCCGCCATTTGGCCGTTCGCTTCCTGGCACGGTCTATGCTCAGCATCACGGCAGTATGGCGCCGGCCTATCCAATACTGTGGGTCATTCGCAGCAGGCAAGTCGATGCCCGTTCGGGCGTCCGGGCGCAGAGCGTGCTCCTGAGACGAACGGGCTGGTGATCGAGAGGTGACTGGACGGGCGCATCAGTGACCAAACCCGGACACTCCCACTCCGCGTCCAGAAAGGAGGCGACGAACCACCGATGACCATCACGGGATTCCCAAGCCTCGTGTGGGTGAGCGCACGGCGGCGGCACACGAAGAAGACCCGGAGAAAGACCGGGACCCGGACCACCCTCGGGACGCCGATCCCGATAGACTAGGCACCGCATCGCGCGCGGCGCGGGGCGCCCTCGTCCCGCGCCGCGCCTGCGTCCGGATCACGCCACCGAGTGTTTGTGGAACCAGACTCTCCGCCCCGTAGCGTGATCGCGCTCGTCCGGCGATTTTGGCCGTACCTCGCCAACGTCCGGCGCCAGGCGGTGCTCGCCGCGGCCCTGGTCCTCGTCACCCCCTTCATCGCCGGTGCCCTCCTGTGGCTCCTCAAGCTTCTCATCGACGAGGTCCTGATCGGAGGACGGTTTGCGCTGTTTCCCCGGCTCTGCGCGGGGTACCTTCTCGCCGTGGCCGTGAAGCTCGGCGCGGACTACGTGGGACAGCGTCTCGACGCCGCGATCACCGAGCGGATCAGTCAGGATGTCCGGACGGAGCTCTACCGACATCTGACCACGGTCTCCCCCGGGTCGCTCGGCGGCCGCAGCGTCGGCGATCTGCTGGCCCATCTCTCCAGCGACGTGGAGCGCGTCGAAACCCTGGTCTACAGGGGGCCGCTGGGACTCGTCGCCGATGCGGCGGGTGCCCTGTTCTTCACGCTCTTCCTCTTGTTCCTCAGCTGGAAACTCACGTTGCTCGCGCTCGTCGTCGTTCCGCCGCTCGCGCTCCTGATCGTCCGATACTCGCCGAGGGTGAAGCGGGCCGGACGGGTCGCGCGCCGACAGGCGGCCGCGTGGTTCTCGCTGGCCGAAGAAACCCTCGGGGCGACGCCACTCATCCATGCCTTCGGGACACACGCGCACGAGACGGCGCGCTTCGCGCACAGACTCGATGCGGCACGCCGGGCAGAGCTGCGGACGGTCGCGCTCCAGGCGAGGCTCGCCGTGCTCATCGAGGCGACGGCCGCGCTCGGGGCGCTGCTCGTCCTGGGCGTGGGCGCCTACGAAATCCAGCGCGGGGCGATGACGCTCGGCGCAGTGGTGGCGTTTCTCGGATTAGTCGGGTCCCTGTACGACCCCGTCCGGGGCTTGGGCAAGGCCTCCAGTCGCTTCCAGCGAGCTGCGGCGGGCGGCCATCGCGTCGCACAGTTGCTTGACGCACGCAGCGCGGTCCAGGAGCGGGCCTCCGCGAGGACGTTGAGCGACGTCCGGGGGTGCATCGAGTTCCGGAACGTCGCCTTCCGGTACCCGCACGAGCCGGAGGTGCTCCACGACGTCTCGCTGGTGATCGAGCCCGGGGAGATGGTGGCGGTCGCGGGGCCCAGCGGAAGCGGCAAATCCACGCTGATCCGGCTGCTCCTCCGGCTGTACGATCCCACGGAGGGCGCCGTCCTCATCGACGGCACCGACGTCCGGGACGTCACCCTGGCCTCGCTGCGCAAGGTCATCGCGATCGTGTTTCAGGAGCCGTTCATCTTCCAGGGCTCGGTCGCGGAAAACATTCGATACGGCCGGCTCGAAGCCCCGGACTCGAGCGTGACCGCCATGGCGCAGGCCGCGCACGCGCACGCGTTCGTCAGCATGCTCCGCCGGGGGTACGGCGCGCGGGTGGGACCGAGGGGCGAACGCCTCTCCCAAGGCCAGCGCCAGCGCCTCGCCATCGCGCGGGCGCTCCTGCGGGAGGCGCCGATCCTCGTCCTGGACGAGGCGACAGCCTCGGTGGATAGCGAGACCGAGGAGCTCATCCAGGCGGCGGTGGAGCGCCTGGCCGGGCGACGCACCATTCTCATCATCGGTCACCGCCTCTCCACGGTGCGGCGGGCCGATCGCGTGGTCCTGCTCGAGCGAGGTCACGTCGTCGAGACAGGAACGCCCGAGAGGCTGCTCCGTGGGGGCACCCGGTGTCACGACTTGTTCGCCGCCCAGATCGCCCTGACGGGAGGCCCGCCGTGAGATCCGCGCGAGCACGCCGGCTCACGATCGGCTCGAGGATCGGCGCGGACCTGACCGTCCTCGGCATCGTCGATGACGGTGGTCGTGACTCCGTCTACATCGTCTGGCACCACCGGGCGTGGTGTCCCATGGCGTGCAAGGTGTTCGGCTTGCCGCGGCAGGCGCGGCGGGAGGCGAGGGTGCTGGCGGCGCTCGACCACCCGAACATCGTCCGCTTGCTGGGCGTCGGCAAGCCGGCGCACCTGCTGATGGAGTTTCTCGAGGGGCCTTCGCTTGGTGGCCTGATCCGCTCCCGTCGGCAGCGGCGGATGAGCGTCTCCGACGCGGCGCGCGACGGGATCCACATCGGGGCCGCGCTCACGCACATGCACGAGCGCGGGTTCCTCCATCTCGACATCAAGCCCTCCAACATCATCGTCGCCCACGGCCGCCCGGTCGTGTTCGACTTCGGGATCGCCCGGCTCCGTACTCGCCGGCCCCTGGGGTACGTCGTGGGGACGGGCCCTTACATGGCTCCCGAGCAGTGCCGCGGGGAGGCAGTGCGGCCCGCGACCGATGTCTTCGGATTCGGCGCCACCCTCTACGAGGCCCTCACGGGCCGGCTCCCTTTCCCCAACGGCGATCGGCGGAACCCGTTCCCCCAGACCGTGTCGGCTCCCATCCCCCTCCGGCGATGCGCGCCCCATGTGCCGGCCGCCCTCGAGCACCTGGTCATGGCGTGTCTCTCCCGCAGACCCGAAGAGCGCCCCGCGTCGCCGGCCGACCTCCTGCCGGCCCTTCACGAGTTCATCCGTGCCGGCCCGCCCATGTGGCCCCCGGGATTCCGCCCCTCGGTCGCGCGTATCGGTGATGGTCGGGCCAGACCCCGCGGCTCATCCCGGGAGGAGACCACCGAAGGCGCGGGGGCCAGCCCGGCGCTCGCCTACGGCCGTTGAGGGATTCGCGCGGTCCCTGAGGCGCGGGCGCCTCAGCCGAGGCCCCCGCCGCCTCCCGCGCCCCGGCTTCGCGCCGGAGGAGCTTCTCGAGTGCCGGGCCCACGGAGCGCTTCTCCCCCGCGGTCGGAGGGCGTCCTGGCGCCACCGGCGCCAACGCGCGTATCGTCGGAT
>CAZDYT010000518.1:3037-3514 GCA_964509395.1 uncultured bacterium | reverse complement strand
CCTCTTCGCCAACAACTCCCTCACGCGCCTGGCCGTGAGCAACGCCTTCACCGTGTCGACCGGCGGGCCCGTGACCCTGAGCGTGAGCCCCACGACCCTCGCCGCCGGCGGCACCCTCACCGCCACCTGGAGCGGCATCCCGACGCCGACCGCCGCCGACTGGCTCGGCCTCTTCACGCCCGGGGCCCCCGACGGCAGCTACATCAGCTACCGCTACACGACGGGGCAAGCCAGCGGCAGCGTGCCCTTCACCCTCCCCGCTTCGCTCGCCCCGGGCACCTACGAGCTGCGGCTCTTCGCCAACAACTCCCTCACGCGCCTGGCCGTGAGCAACGCCTTCACCGTCCCGCAGCCTCCGACCCTCAGCGTGAGCCCGACGACGGTCGCGCCGGGCGACTCCGTCACGGCCACCTGGAGCGGCATCCCGACACCGACCGCCACCGACTGGCTCGGCCTCTTCACGCCCGGCTCGGCCGA
>CAZDYT010000518.1:0-2937 GCA_964509395.1 uncultured bacterium | reverse complement strand
CCCGGGCACCTACGAGCTGCGCCTCTTCGCCAACGACACCCTGACGCGCCTGGCCGTGAGCAACGCCTTCACCGTGGCGCCGGCCGTGAGCCTCAGCGTGAGCCCGACGACGGTCGCGGCCGGCGACTCCGTCACGGCCACCTGGAGCGGCGTCCCGACACCGACCGCCACCGACTGGCTCGGCCTCTTCACGCCCGGCTCGGCCGACACCGCCTCCCTCACCGCCCGGCAGTACACCACCGGCGCCGCCGGCGGGAGCCTCCCCTTCCCCATCCCCGCCTCGCTCGCCCCGGGCACCTACGAGCTGCGCCTCTTCGCCAACGACACCCTGACGCGCCTGGCCATCAGCAACGCCTTCACCGTCTCCGCCCCGGCGGGGCCCGTGACCCTGAGCGTGAGCCCCACGACCCTCGCCGCCGGCGACACCCTCACCGCTACCTGGAGCGGCATCGCGACGCCCACGGCGACGGACTGGATCGGGCTGTATCTGCCCGCCTCTCTGGACGGCGGCTACCTGGCGTACCGGTACACCACCGGCACGGCCAGCGGCAGCGTGCCCTTCACCCTCCCCGCCTCGCTCCCCCCGGGCACCTATGAGCTGCGCCTCTTCGCCAACAACTCCCTCACGCGCCTGGCCGTGAGCAACGCCTTCACCGTGGCGCCGTGACGCAGACGGAGCCGAGGACTCGCGACGAGGGGAGAACGGCGTCCGCGAGGCCGAGCGGCTCCGCGGGCATCCCGTGATGGACGAGAGGTCGGCCGAGAGGCCTTCGCCGGAGGTCGAACTTCCGGAATGTCTTGCCTCGGGTAGGGAACCGGAGTCGCGCGAGCCGGAAGAGGCGGCCTCAGTGTTCCAGGATCTCGACCCCGCCGCCCAGCATCCGATGAACGGGACACCGTTGCGAGACGGCGCGCAGGCGCGCCAGCTGCTCTTCGGTCAGGTCTCCGCCGAGGCTCAGCCTCAGCTCGATCCGATCTTTCCCCTCGCCCCGGGCGCTCTCGTGTCGAACGTCCACCTCGATTCCCTCGAGGGTCCAGCCCTTGCGCCTCGCGTACAGCGAGACGGTGATGGCCGTTCAGGTGCCGAGGGCCGCGAGAAGCAGCTCCACCGGGGTGGGGCCGGCGTCGCCGCCGCCCGCATCCGGCGGTTCGTCGGCGGTCAGACGGTGCGGGCCGACCCAGACATCGTGACGCAGCCCGCTCACGGACTCGACGTGGACAGGACGGGCCATAGCTCGCAGCCTCCTCCAGAGCGCCAGTTCACTGATTTCGCGTGGCCTCACGGGGCCTCGTGGTATAGTGCCTGCCATGCCTCGGCAGGGGTCGGTCTCTGTCCTGGTATACCACCCGGACGGGGCCCAGACCTACGCGCGACTCATCCGCGCGCCGCGCGGCCAGGTTCGCATCCGCGTGGCGTCGACCCCCGGCGAGGCACTCCCCTACGTCGAGGAGATGGACGTCCTCTACACGTGGGGCTTCCCCACCGAGCTTTTGCCCCGGGCGCGCCGCCTCCGCTGGGTCCAGGTGATGGGAGCCGGGGTGGATGGATTCCTCGCCGCGCCGTTTCCGCCGAAGGTCGTCCTCACCCGGGTCGAGGGCGTGTTCGGCCCCTGGATGGCGGAGTATACCCTCGGCTGGCTCCTCTGGAGCGCCCAGCACATGGAGCCGTTCCGCGCCGCGCAGCGTGTGCGGCGCTGGGAGCCGGCGGACCCGACGCCCCTGCGCGGGAAGACGCTCGGGGTCGTGGGGCTCGGGTCCATCGGGCGCGCCATCGCGCGCCTGGCGCGCGCCTTTGCCATGTGCGTCATCGGGATGAGCCGCAGCGGCCGCCGGATCCCGGACGTGGAGCGGGTCTACCGGCGCGCGGCCTTCCGCGACCTGCTCCGGGCGAGCGACTACGTGGTCCTCGTGGTTCCCCTCACCCCCGAGACCCGCGGTCTCATCGGCGCGACAGAGCTCCGGGCGATGCGTCCGGGCGCGTGGCTGGTGAACATCGGGCGCGGCAGTCTCCTCCAGGAGCAGGCCCTGATCCGCGCCCTCCAGGAGCGCTGGATCGCCGGGGCGGTGCTCGACGTCTTCAGCGAAGAGCCCTTGCCCCCCGATCATCCGTTCTGGGCGATGCCGAACGTCGTCGTCACCCCTCACATCTCGGGGCCGAGCGTGCCCGAGGAAATCGCCCCCATCTTTAACGACAACCTCCACCGCTTCCTCAAGGGACGCGCCCTGCGCGGCCGCGTCGATCTGCGGCGGGGGTACTGATTCGCTGACGTGCCGGCCTGGCTCTCGCTGCCGGCGAGGCGCCCGTGAACACCTCCTCGACCCCCGTGGAGGCTCGCCCCGCGGGAGCCCCGTGGGCCGAGCGCGACCCGACGAGCCTTGCGGATCCCGTGCTGTTCCTCTGTTTCTTCTTCTCGGGCGCCAGCGGGCTCATCTACGAGGTGGTGTGGCTGCGCTGGCTCGTCAACCTCTTCGGCGCCACGACGCTCGCGGTCAGCACGATCCTGACCGCGTTCATGGGCGGGCTCGCCGTCGGGAGCTGGCTGGCCGGGCGCTGGGCGCCGCGCATCGCGCGGCCGCTCCGCGCCTACGGGCTGCTCGAGCTCACGATCGGCGCCTACGCGCTCCTCCTGCCGCTCTCCCTCCAAGCGGTCCCGCCCGCCCTTCGCGTCTTCGGCGCTACCGACGTCTCCTCGTATCTCGGCCTTTCGCTGGCGCGCTTCGCCCTCGCCGCCGCCCTTCTCATCGTGCCGACCGCCTGTATGGGCGCGACGCTTCCCATCGTCGCCCAGTTCGCGGCGCGGCGCCTCGAGAGCCTCGGCGGCTGCGTCGGGCGGCTCTACGCCGTGAACACGGCCGGCGCCGTCCTCGGTACGGCCGCGGCCGGGTTCCTCCTCCTGCCCTCGGTGGGCGTCACGCTCACGAACCAGATCGCCGTGG
>CAZDYT010000517.1:0-3514 GCA_964509395.1 uncultured bacterium | reverse complement strand
CCCGCGAGCTCAGAGGTCGATCCGGTCGTAGGCGGGAAGCGTCAGGAACTCCACAAACCGGTCGCTCAGGGCCACCCGCTCGAAGAGCTCGGCGGCGTCCCCGAATCGGCCCTCGGCGTACGCCGACTCGCCGATGGCGGCGCGGACCTTCGCGAGCTCCTCCGCCTCGACCGCGCGGACGAGCTCCCGGGCCACCGTCCGCCCCTCCGCGAGGGGGACGCGGTGGTGGACCCATTGCCAGACCTGCGACCGCGCGATCTCCGCGGTCGCCGCGTCTTCCATGAGGTTGTAGATGGCGGCCGCGCCGACCCCCCGAAGCCACGACGCGAGGTACTGGATCGCGACGCTCGCGTTGTTGCGAATCCCGGCCTCGGTGACCGTGCCGCCCGGCACCCGGACGTCGAGCAGGTCCTTGGCCGCGACCATCACGTCCTCGCGCCGCCGGTCGAGCTGATGGGGGCTCGGCCCCAGCGCGGCCGCGAAGGGCTCCATCGCCACCGGAACCAGGTCGGGGTGCGCCACCCACGTGCCGTCGAAGCCGTCCTGCGCCTCGCGAACCTTGTCCTCGCGGACCTTCGCGAGCGCGACCTCGTTGACCTTCGGGTCGCGGCGGCTCGGGATGAACGCGGCCATCCCCCCGAGCGCGTAGGCGCCCCGGCGATGGCACGTCTTGACGAGCAGCCGGGCGTAGGCCCGCATGAAGGGGACAGTCATCGTGACCTGGGCCCGGTCGGGCAGGATGAAGTCCCGTCGGTTCCAGAATTTCTTGATGATGCTGAACATGTAGTCCCAGCGGCCCGCGTTGAGCCCACCCGAGTGCTCGCGCAACTCGTAGAGGATCTCCTCCATCTCGAAGGCGGCCAGGATGGTCTCGATCAGGACCGTGGCGCGGATGGTGCCGCGCGGAATCCCGAGCGCCGCCTGGGCCGCGACGAAGACCTCGTTCCACAGCCGGGCCTCGCGGTGGCTTTCGAGCTTCGGCAGGTAGAAGTACGGGCCCGTGCCGCGGTCGAGGAGGCGCCGGGCATTGTGGAAGAAGTAGAGTCCGAAGTCGAAGAGACTCCCCGAGATGGCCTTCCCGTCCACCCAGAGATGCTTCTCGACGAGATGCCAGCCGCGGGGCCGGACGAGGAGCGTCGCGATCTGCTCGTTGAGGCGGTAGACCTTGCCGTCGGGGTTCACGAACTCGATGGTGCGATCGATGGCCTCGACCAGGTTCAGCTGGCCCTCGACCATGTTGCGCCACGTGGGCGTGTGGGCGTCCTCGAAGTCGGCCATGAAAACGTTCGCGCCCGAGTTGAGCGCGTTGATCACCATCTTGCGCTCCGCCGGCCCGGTGATCTCGACCCATCGCTTCTGGCAGTCCTTGGGGGCGGGCGCGACCTTCCAGTCGCCGTCACGGATGGCGCGGGTCTCGGGGAGGTAGTCCGGCAGCCCGCCGGCGTCCAGCTCGGCCTGCCGCTCGGCCCGCCGCGCGAGGAGCGCCTCGCGCGCGGGGCCGAACTCGCGCTGGAGCATGGCGACGAAGACGAGTGCCTCGGGCGTCAGGACCTCGGCGTATCGGCCCGTGACGGGTCCGCGGACCTCGATTCCGGTGAGATCGGGCATCGTGTGGCTCCTCCGGAGGGTCCAGAAGTCCAGGGTCGCGGCGGCAGCCCGCGGCAAAGACGGAGCCCTAGCATACGACAGACCGGCGCGCCGCACCATCCACCTCGGGCGGGCCACCGGGCCGGGCTCGATCGGCCTCGCGCCGCGGCTCCCGATTTCACTCCCCCGGGCGGCAACACCGGTCACGCGCCCCTGAGGTTCGAAGGGAGACGCAGCCCCCCTCGGAAATTCAGACCAGGCGGGCCCGGAGACGGGAGCTGGCGAAGTCCACCACCATGACCATCACGATGGTCACCAAGAGGATGGTGGACGCCGCCGGATAGTCGATCATCCGGAGATAGGTCTGGAGGTAGAACCCGATCCCCCCCGCGCCGACGAACCCGAGGACGGTGGCGGCGCGGATATTCGACTCGAGCCGGTAGAGGATGTACGAGAGAAAAAGCGGGAACACCTGGGGGAGCACGCCGAAGCGGAGAATCTGGAGGCGGGTCGCCCCGGTCGCCGTGATCGCGTCGACGGGGCCGGGGTCGATCCCCTCGATCGTCTCGGAGTAGAGCTTGGCGAGCGACGTCGTCGTGTACGCGACGACGGCCAGGACGCCGGGAAACGGGCCGAGCCCGACGGCCGCCACGAACAGAAGCGCGTAGACCAGGGTGTCGATGCTCCGGAGAAAGTTCAGCGCCGCGCGGGCGGGATAGAAGACCGGCGGCGGCGTCACGTTGCGCGCCGAGAGGAACCCGAGCGGGACCGCGAGGGCGGCGGCGGCGGCCGTCCCGAGAACCGCGATCTCGAGAGTCCGCCACGCGCCCTCGAGCGCGGGACCCAGCACCGACAGGTCCGGCGGCAGCGAGCGCCGGACGAAGTCCAGCATCCACGGGATCCCGCGCAGGAAGCGCACCGGGTCGGCGCCGGTGTCCCAGGCCGTCCAGGCGAGCGCGGCCACGCCGACCAGGACCGCCGCCTGCCAGCGGCTCATAGCGGCGCCTCGTCGCCGTAGATCGCCTCGACGACGCTCGGCGTGACCTTCGAGGGCGGCCCGTCGAAGCCGACCCGACCCGCCCGGAAGCCGACGATGCGCGTGCCGAACTCGAGCGCGGTCCCGAGCTGGTGCTGGCTCACGACGACCGTCAGGGCCTGCTCCTCGTTGATCCGCTTGAGGATGCCCATGATGCTCCCCGTGAGGTGGGGGTCGAGGCTGGCGGTCGGCTCGTCCGCGAGGACGACGCTGGGCGCCTGGGCCAGCGCCCGGGCAATGGCGACCCGCTGCTGCTCGCCGCCCGACAGCGTATCGGCGCGGCGGTCGGCGAGCTCCGCCAGCCCAACCTGGGCGAGGCAGTCCAGCGCCACGGCGCGGTCCTGCGCCGGGAACTGCCCGCAGAGGCTCGGGGCCACCGGCACGTAGCCCAGCCGCCCGGCGAGCACGTTCGCCAGCACCGACACCCGCCGGACCAGGTTGAACTGCTGGAAGATCATCCCGATCTGACGGCGCAGCTGGCGAAGCTCCGCAGGGCCCGCGCCGGTGACGGCGCGCCCGGCCACGCGCACCGTCCCCGCGGTGGGCTCGACGAGCCGATTGATCGAGCGGAGAAAGGTCGTCTTGCCGGCCCCGCTCCGGCCGATGATGACGACAAACTCCCCGGGCCCGATGGCGAGGTCCACGCCGTAGAGGGCCACGGTGTCGGGTGGGAGCACGACCCGGAGCCCTTCCACCTCGATCATCGGCGTCATGCCGATCGGGGCGGCCTCACCGGGCGCATGCCCGGATGCGGCCGGGGGGAAGGGCGATCGGCCGGCCTCCTCAGCGCTTGGGGCGCCAGCCCAAGAGGTCCATCGCCGCGCGGACCGGCCCGTACTCGCGGTCCTCCGCCGGCTCGAACCCGTCGATGTCGTACATCTTCTTGAGGAG
>CAZDYT010000516.1:0-3525 GCA_964509395.1 uncultured bacterium | reverse complement strand
GCGATCGGCTACATGTCCCAGCGCTTCTCCCTCTACGACGACCTCACCGCGGAAGAGAACGTCACCTTCTACGCCACCGTCTACGGTGTCCCGGGTCGCGAGCGTCGGCGCCGGATCCAGCAGATGATCCAGCTCGCCGATCTGGTCGGCCGGGTGGATGTCCTCGCCGGACGACTCTCCGGCGGCTACCGGCAGCGGCTCGCCCTCGCCTGCGCGCTCGTGCACGCGCCGCGGCTGGTGTTCCTCGACGAGCCGACCGCGGGCGTGGACCCGGTCTCGCGGCGCACCTTCTGGGAGCTGATCCGCCGGCTGGCCGATGGCGGGGTGACGATCGTGGTGACGACGCACTACATGGACGAGGCGGAGCACTGCGACCGGCTCGGCTTCATCTATCAAGGGAAGCTCATCGCGCAGGGCACGCCAGCCTCCATCAAGACGGAGACCTTCCGGAAGCCGGTCTTCCAGATCACGACGCCGGACCCGCGCCGGGCGGCCGACGTCCTCGCCGCCTGGCCTGCCGCGGAAGAGGTCGTCCGGTACGGCCCGCTGGTCCGGCTCGTGGCGGCCCGGGAGGACGTCGTCGCCGACGCGATCCGTGCCCAGCTCGCCGCCGCCGGGCTCCCGGGGACGGTCGAGGCGGTCCTGCCCTCGGTGGAGGACCTGTTCGTCTCGTTCGTGGACCGGGAGCGCAAGAGCCGCCTCCGCGAGCAGCTCCGCGCGGTCAGCGCGGAGTCGGAGCCGGCGGCGCCGCACCGCTGAGGGGCCGATGGTCGGAGCGCGCCTGTCCGGGATCATCTGGAAGGAGTTCCTGCAACTCCGCCGCGATCCCATGGCGCTCACCCTGGCGCTCTTCTTCCCCGTCGTGCTGCTCTTCATCTTCGGGTATGCGATCAACACGGATGTCAGGCACCTCCCCACCGTCGTCTTCGACCAGTCGCGAGACGTGGAGGCTCAGACGCTCCTGGAGGCGTTCGTCAACACCCAGTACTTCGACCTCAAGTACTACGCGCGGTCGCACACGGAGGTCACGCGGCTCATCGACATGGGGCGCGCCAAGGTCGGGATCGTGATCCCCCCCGACTTCGCGTCACGGCTCCGCGGCCGCGGCGGGGCCGCCGTCCAGCTCATCGTGGACGCCTCTGACCCGCAGGTCGCCGGATCCGCCGTGAACGCGGCGACCGCCCTCGAGCTCTCGCGCTCGATCCAGGTCCTGAGCGAGGCCGCCGGCGCGTCCCAGCGCGAGCCGGTCGGGCTCGACGTCAGGATTCGCGCCTGGTACAACCCGGACCAGGAGTCGGCGCTCTTCATCGTGCCGGGCCTCATCGCCGCGCTCCTCATGCAGACGACCATCACCATCATGGCCGTCGCGGTCGTTCGAGAGCGCGAGCGGGGGACGCTGGAAGCGCTGATCGTGAGTCCGCTCCGTCGCTGGGAGGTCATGCTGGGGAAGATCATCCCCAACCTCCTCGTGGCCTATGGCCAGATGACGCTCGCGCTGATCGTCGCCCACTCGGTCTTCGCCGTGCCGATCCGCGGGAGCCTGGGCCTCCTCTACGGACTCTCGGCTCTCTTCATGATGGGGACGCTGGGGATCGGGATCTATCTCTCCACCATCGCGCGGACGATCCCGCAGGCGATGCAGCTCGGCATGCTCGCCATTCTCCCATCCATCTACCTCTCCGGGCTTCTCTTCCCGATCGAGGGCATGCCCGAGGCGGCGCAGTATCTCGCGCGCATCCTGCCGATCACCTACTTCCTGCGGATCGTGCGCGGCATCGTGCTGAAGGGGATCGGCCTCGCCGAGCTCTGGCCAGACGTCTGGCCGCTCGTCGTCTTCGGGGTGGTGATCTTCTCGCTCGCGGTGGTCCGCTTCCGGAAGTCCCTCGACTGAGTGGATGGGCCGGGCGTCCGGGCGAAAGGGTATAATGCGGCCATGCGCCGCCGTGTGGCGGGTCGTCTCGCCGGCTGCCTGCTCGTCGCGCTGCTCTTCGCGTCGGCCGTTCCTGCCGTGGGGCAAACGCCCCCGGGGCTCCCGGGGCCGGCCCTCGGGGTCCGCTTCACGTTGCCGAACGACCTCGTCGTTCTGGTCGCCGAGCGTCCCGCTCTGCCCATCGTCATCGTGCGGGCGGCCGTGGGCGCGGGCGCGGTGCTGGACCCTCCCGACAAGACCGGCTTGGTGAACCTGACCGCGCTGCTGCTCTCCCGCGGCACGCAGGCACGAACGGGCCCCGAGATCGACCGCGCGATCGAGTTCGTCGGCGGCAGCCTGAGCTCCGAGGGCGGCCGTGACGAGAGCGTCCTCGAGGTCTCCGTGCTCCGGCGGGATCTCGCGCTCGGGCTCGACCTGCTGGCCGATGTGCTGCTGCGGCCGACGTTCCCGGCCGACGAGTTCGAGCGGAAGCGGGAAGAGGTGCGGGCGTCCGTCCGGCGGTCGGAGGAAGATCCGGAGGAAGTCGCCGGGCGAACGTTCCGACGGCTGGTCTTCCCCGGCCACCCCTACGCGATGCCGATCGCCGGCACGGAGGAGTCGCTCGGCCGGATCACGCGCGACGACGTCGCCGCCTTCTACGCGGCGACGTATCGCCCGCAGACGACGGTCATCGCGGTGGTGGGCGACGTCACCGTCGCCGAGGTTCGCGCCGCGCTGACCGCGCGCCTCGGCGGGTGGGTCGGATCACCCCCCGGCGTGAGCTCGCCCGGCTTCGTCACCCTCGGGACGCCGGCGCGGACCGAGACCATCCAGCGCGACCTCACCCAGGCGACGGTCCTCCTCGGGCAGGCCACGGTCGCCCGGGCACACCCCGATTATTACCCCCTCGTGGTGGCGAGCTACATCCTCGGCGGCGGCTCGGCGTCGCGGCTCTATACGCGGGTGCGCGAGGAGCGGGGCCTCGCGTACAGCGTCTACGCCCAGTACGTTCCGGCGCGCCACGGCGGGATGGTGCTCGTGGAATTTCAGAGCGCCAATGTCCAGGTACGCGAGGTGCTGGCGCTGGTACGCGCGGAGCTGGCCCGGCTCCGTCGGGAGCCGGTGAGCGACGAGGAACTCGCGCGCGCGAAGGCGTACCTCGCCGGGAGCTTCCCCCTGCGCATGGACACGAACGCGGAGCTGGCCGCTCTGCTGCTGAGGGTCGAGCAGTTCGATCTGGGGCTCGACTACCCGGCGCGCTATCGGCGTGCCGTCGAGGCGGTCACGGCCGAGGAGATCCTCCAGGCGGTCCGCCGCCACTGGGACCCCGACCTCATGAGCCTCGTGGTGGTGGGGAACCTCCGCGAAGCGGGCCTGTCGACACCCTAGCGCGGCACCGGAACAGCGCATGCAACGTGGCCGTCGGTCATTTGGGGGGAGGCAGGCCCGAGCCGTTCGCCGGCCGTCCCGGCCTCTGGGCGTCCTCGGTCGTCGGCGCGCCTCCCAGAGGGGAGCGACGCCCCGAAGGCCGTAGGCCGGAGGCGTCGCGACCAGATGGTCCATGGCGGCATACGCCTCGGCGCGCCTCCTCCCTGCGTCCTAGGGCTGCTCGGGTC
>CAZDYT010000515.1:3221-3537 GCA_964509395.1 uncultured bacterium | reverse complement strand
CCCTCGGCTCGCCCACCGCCCTCGAGGCCCTCCGGGTCCTCGACGGCGTCGCCCAGCATCTGGAACCCGCCGCAGATGCCGGCGAGCCTCCCCCCGCGCGCGGCGTGGGCGCGCAGGGCTTCGGCGAAGCCGCTCGCATGCAGCCACCGGAGGTCCGCCAGCGTGTCCTTCGAGCCCGGCAGGATGACGAGGGCCGCGCCGGCCAACTCGTCCGGGCGCCGCACGTAGGAGAGCTCCACCGCCGGGTCGGCCGCGAGCGGTGCGAAGTCCGTGAAGTTGGCGATGTGCGGCAGGCGGACAACGGCGATGGCCGGGC
>CAZDYT010000515.1:0-3211 GCA_964509395.1 uncultured bacterium | reverse complement strand
CGACCGCCGCTCGTCCAGGGCGACACTGTCTTCCTCGGGGAGATGGAGATCGGGGAGGTACGGCACGACGCCGAGCACCGGACGCCGGCTCCGACGCTCCAGGAACTCGACCGCGGGCGTGAGGAGATCGCGGTCACCCCGGAACCTGTTGATGAGGAAGCCCCGCACCCGTCGACGCTCCCGGCCACTGAGGAGCGCGAGGGTGCCGAGCAGGCTGGCGAACACCCCGCCCCGGTCGATGTCGCCGACGAGCACCACAGGGGCGCGGGCCAGCCGCGCCACCGCCATGTTCGTGATGTCAAAGGTCGAGAGGTTCGGCTCCGCAGGACTGCCGGCCCCCTCGATCACGATCAGCTCGTGCGCGCTCGCAAGCCGGCCGTACGCGGCCCGGACCGCCTCCCACAGCTCGGCGCGCCGGCGGTAGTACTCCCGAGGCGACAGGGTCGCCCAGACCTTGCCGTGGACGATCACCTGGGAGCCGCCGGTCTGGGGCTTGAGCAGGACCGGGTTCATCTCCACGGTCGGCTCGAGCCCGGCGGCCTCGGCCTGCATCGCCTGGGCCCAGCCGATCTCGCCGCCGTCCCGGGTCACGTACGTGTTGAGGGCCATGTTCTGCGCCTTGAACGGGGCGACGTCCCGGCCGGCCTCGCGGAAGACCCGGCAGAAGGCGGCCGTGAGGACGCTCTTGCCCACATGAGAGGCGGTCCCCTGCAGCATGAGCGCTCGCGCCCGGGATCTCATGACGGCTTCCGGCGCAGAAACGCGACGGCCACGCTGACGGCGATCACCACCGCCGAGGCCGCCGCGAACACCCGGAGGGCGCGCTCGATGACCTCGACCGTGTCGGGCAACGACCCGTCGCCCAGGCGATAGACACCCGGTTTCGCCAACGCCACCTCGAGCGCCCCGGCCATCGCGGCCATGGGCCAGCCCGCATTCGGACTCTCGGTCCGGGCGTGATCGCGCCACGCCACCCGCGCCGCCCGGCGCCCATCGGCGCCGGTGAGGGCCGCGCCGGCGGCGACCGTCGCGGCGGCCAGCCGCGCGGGCACGAGATTCGCCACGTCGTCGAGGTGCGCCGCCGCTTTCCCGAAGCGTTCGTAGCGCGCATCGCGATAGCCCCACATCGCGTCCGCGGTGTTGAGGACCCGGTACGCCCACACGGCGGGGAGGCCGCCAAGCGCGTAAGCCAAGAGGGGCGACGTCACGCTGTCGGTGAGGTTCTCCGCCACCGATTCCACGGTCGCCGAGATCACCTCCTCGGCAGCGAGCGCGGCGGTCTCCCGACTCACGAGATGCCGACCGACCAGCCGGCGCGCGTCGTCGAGGCGCCCCGCCTCGAGCGCCCGACCGACCTCCCGGGCGGCCCTGCCGAGGCCCCGCACCGCAAACGCAGACTTGAGTGCCAGCGCTTCGACCAGCAGGCCCAGCCAGCCCGCGCGCGGCGCCAGCGCGCCCACGAGGGCGGCGGCTCCGGAAACGCACGCCACGACCGCGAGGACGGCCGCCGCGCCACTGCCAACGGTCCGACGCGGAGCGCGCCGCTCGGCCCAGCCGAGGGCCCGCCCGATCCAGGCGACCGGATGCCAGCGGTCCGAAGGCTCACCGGCGAGGAGGTCCACCCCGACAGCAAGCAGCAGCGCAGCCAGCCGTGGCCTCACCATCGCTTTAGCCCCTCGGCCACGGCGCGCCGGACCGTGCGAGCGACGAGCCAGCCGCCGGATGCCGCGGGCCCGAGATAGCGAAGCCGGAGACCGCGGCCGGTCCAGGCCACCACGACGGCATCGGTCACCGTCCCGGTCGCCAGCAACCCCTCGGGCGTCACGATGCCCGCGTCCGCGAGGGCGGCGACCTTCGCCTCCGTGGCGGAGATGACGCCGTTGACGGCGGCGGCCGACTCGAGGCACGCCTCGAGCAGCACGATCGTGTTGATCGTGGAGGGACGCCACGACGCGGGCGGGCTCTCCCCGGCAGACACGGGCGTGCCCAGGCCGACGGTGACGATGGCCGTCACCGTGACGCCGTCCGCCGTCTCGGTCACCGGCGTCGCGTCGTGGGTCCGGGCGGCGGTCATGAGGCCCACGAACGGCTCCCGGATGCCGAGTCTCTGCGCGAAGGCGGTGAGGTCGTTGGCCGGATGCTCGGCGCGATAGCCGTTCGGGACGTGCATGTTCACGATGTGGCGCGTGGCCGTGAGCTCGCCCCCCACGAGCGCCGAGGAGACGACGCGGAGCGGATCGACACTCCGAACCCACACCGCCTCGCAGCCAATCTCGATGTCTACCCCGGAAATCACCGGCGGGGCCTCCGAAGAGTTCAGGCAGTGGCTTGGTCAGCCAGGTCCGCGAAGAGTTGCTCTGCCAGGCCACTCCAGAAGGCCGCACGGGCAGAGAGCGAGCCGAGCGCGCCCAGTCGGATTTCCACCTGAGCCTGAGGCGTGACGGCCCATCGGAGCAGGGCATCCTGCAGGATGCGCCCGTGTTCTATGTCCAAGTTGATGTGGAGATGGAAATACTCTAGTACCGTTGGATCAAGCGGCAGACTCTGCTCGATGCCAGAGACCAGGAACGGGAACATCAAGGGAATCGCCCACTCGTGTCCGGGCCCGACCGCCCCCAGCCCCATCAGCCAACCCCGAAGCGTCATGTCGATGTGGGTCTGGACGAACGTGCGCGTGGCTGGAAGCCAAGGGATCGCCTCCCAGGTTCCTTCCTCGAACCCTATGGCCCTGAGGAACCGCCGGTAGAGGGCCGCGTGCGATCGCTCGAAGCTCTGCCTCTTCACATATTCGTCTTCGAGAATCTCGCGAAGCCACTGCCGCACCTGGGGATCGGGCGTCCGGGCGGCGATAGCTTCAAGATACGTCGGGAAGAAGCAAACCAGCCGGTAGTGCTGTGAGGCGTAACCCCAGATCTGCCACCGCGCCAACCCGCCCGCGGCGAACCGCCGCAGAAACGGGTGAGTGACCGCCGCGTGACCGCGGGTCTCTTCGCGCAGACGAAGCACAAAGTCTGCGGGAGAGGCGTCAGGCGCGTTCACAAGGTGCTCCTCTCCAGGAACGTTCACGCTGGGCATTTACCTCAAACTGACCCCAACCCGACCCAGTGTCAGTCTCCCATCCGCCATTAGCCCTGAACGGCAAATAATCTGGCGCTCGAGCGGCCGGTCCGCGGGGCCTGCCGCGGCGAACCGCCCCACGGTGCTCGCTCCC
>CAZDYT010000514.1:0-3549 GCA_964509395.1 uncultured bacterium | reverse complement strand
ACGGCATTGCCGGGCCTCCAGCGAGCCCAGTCGGGGAGTGTGCCCAGCCTAGCCCGCTGATCCGGTGGGGTCAAGAAGTGGCTTGACCCTCCCTCGGGAGCGGACGTAGAGTCGCGGCGGAGACCGGAGGCGTGCGGGTCTGCGGACGAGATGGCCCTATCGTGTTCGAGTGAGGACTGGCGATGGCGACGGAAGAGAAGGTCGGAACCGTGACGGACTACTTCGTGAAAATCGGGGTCGCGGCCATCCGTCTGACTGACGGCGATCTCCGGATCGGCGACCGGGTCCGGATCGTCGGCCGCACGACCGACCTCGGTCAGGTGGTGGAATCGCTCCAGATCGAGCATCGGGCCGTGGAACGCGCGGAGCGTGGCAGCGAGGTGGCACTGAAAGTTCGCGAGCGCGTCCGGCGGCACGACCAGGTCTTGCGCGTGCATGACTGACTTCGCGCCAGGTAGACCGCGCCCCGCGAGCTGACCAGCGGATCGCGGAGCCCAAGCGATGCCCCTGGCGCGGGTCGCCCACTGACGGGCCGCGCGGTCCCGCGTTGACGCGCCCTCGTCCGGTGGGCAATCATGACCTGGAGGGGCGCGCATGCGCACGGAGACGGCCTTCACAGTTCGGGCGCGGGAGTTCGAGCCGGCGTACCTCCGGCTCGGTGTGGAGGAGATCGAGCGGCGGGCGGTCGAGGCGGTGGCGACCCTGACCTCCTGTCAGGTCTGCCCGCGGAACTGCCGGGTGGACCGCCTCCACGACCGGACCGCCGTCTGCAAGTCGGGCCGATACGCCCTGGTGGGCTCCCACTTCCCGCATTTCGGCGAGGAGGACTGCCTCCGCGGCTGGAACGGGTCGGGCACCATCTTCTTCTCCTGGTGTAATTTGCGCTGTGTCTTCTGCCAGAACGCCGACATCAGCCAGAAGGGCGAGGGGACCGTGGTGTCCCCGCAGCGGCTGGCCGCGATGATGCTGGAGCTTCAGGCGCGCGGGTGCCACAACATCAACGTCGTGACGCCGGAGCACGTGGTCCCCCAGCTCCTCGAGGCCCTTCCGCTGGCCATCCGCGGCGGTCTCCGGCTCCCCATCGTTTACAACACGAGCGCCTACGACAGCCGGGAGAGCCTCCGGTGGATGGACGGCGTCGTCGACATCTACATGCCGGACTTCAAGGTCTGGGATGGCGCCGCGGCCAAGCGCTACCTGAAGGCCCCGGACTATCCGGACGCCGCGCGGGCGGCGATCCGGGAGATGCACCGGCAGGTGGGGGCGCTCGTGATGGACGAGCAGGGCCTGGCCAAGCGCGGGCTCCTGGTGCGCCATCTCGTGATGCCGGGGATGCTCGAGGAAACCCGGCAGATCGTGACCTGGCTGGCCCGGGAGCTCTCCCCCGGCACCTACGTCAACGTGATGGCCCAGTACTCCCCGGCCGGCGCGGTCTCCGCCGAGAAGTACCCCGAGATCAACCGGAAGCTTTGCCGGGAGGAGTACGAGGGGGCCGTCAGGCTGGCCCGGGAGGCCGGGCTCTGGCGCCTGGACGAGCGCCGGCCCCGCGTCCGTCCGCTCTGGGGGTGAAGGGCCAGGGCGCGCGGCCCGGCCCACGAGGCGGCAAACCCGTGGGCACGGAGGCTCACGATGGCGAAAGGACTCCGGTGTAGCGACTTGCGGCGATCAAGGTTCGATAGCGTCGCCGGCTCGGCGGGCGGAAGGGGGACGGCCATGAGACACTCCGGGGTGCGACACGCGTGGTTGGGGATCGTGGTGGGGCTCGGCCTCCTCGGGTGGGTCGGGAGCGGCGCCGCGGCGGAGTGCAAGCCGCCCAGGACGCTCACCGCGACGGTGCTGGAAATAAAATACTGCGCGGATCCGGCCTTCACCGGCGTGATTCAGAGTCAGGTGCAGAAGATCCGCCAGGACGTCCGCGCGCAGCGCCAGGCCGGGAAGCTCGTCATCTACGCCAGCACGCCCATCAGCCCCCGCGGAGGCGGGAACGAGAAGGTGAACCTCGAGATCGCGGCGTCCGTGAAGGTCAAGCTGGAGAAGGAGTACGGGAGCGTCGCGTGGGTGCTGGATCCCGGGAAGTACCAGTTGCCGTCCGCGGACGGCCGGGCGGCGGGCGGCGGCGAGTACATGGTGATGTGGACCGACGTCCTCGCCGGCGAGGACGGGACCGGGAAGGACTTCGACATGGTCCACTTCACCGGGCCCGGCGACATGCGGGCCTTCTTCGGCTGCGGCAAGGACGACGTCGGCGGGTGCATCGAGCGGTACCTCGAGACCCGGGGGGCGGCGGACGAGGCCTTCCGCCGGGACGTCGCCGCCAACCCGCAGCGGCGCGCGGCCTTCATCCGTTACTACGCCATGCGGGCGAGCAGCGCCTACTCGAGCGGCGCCCACGACGAATGGAACATCTTCGTGAAGGTCAACCGGAGGCGCCCGCTCGGCGAGCAGGTCGCCGTGTTCTTCGACGGCCGCCCCGCCTCGCCCGCCGAGATGGAGGTCGAGATCTCGCCCGGGTACGAGGTCCGCTGAGCGCCGGGGTCGGCCGCGCCCGGGGTGCCCCGTCGCGAGGCCGGAGCTCGGCCAGGGGATGAGACGATGCAGGGCCTGATGATGGACTACCCGCTCACCCTCGCCCACTTCTTCGAGCGGAGCCGCCGCCTCTTCCCGAAGAAGGGCCTCGCGACGCGGGTACCCGGCGGGCCGCTGTTCCGGTACACGTACGCGGACTTCGCAGAGCGGACCTGCCGGCTCGCGGGCGCGCTCCAGGCGCTGGGAATCGAGAAGGGCGCCCGCGTCGGCACCGTCGCCTGGAACTCGCACCGCCACCTCGAGCTCTACTGGGCGGCGCCGCTCTCCGGCGCCGTGCTCCACACGATCAACATTCGCCTCTCGGCGCGCGACCTCACGTACGTCATCAATCACGCCGGGGACGCGGTGCTCTTCGTGGACGCGAGCCTCTGGCCCGCGATCGAGCCGATCCGCCAGGCGCTGCGAACCGTCCGGCACTACGTCATCATGCCGGACGCCGGCGTCGCCGCCCCGCCGGGTGTCCGGGAGTACGAGTCGCTCCTGCGGGAGGCGCGGCCGGTGACGGCCTGGCCCCGGCTCGACGAGAACGACGCCGCCGGGATGTGCTACACCTCGGGCACCACCGGGCACCCCAAAGGCGTCGTCTACAGCCATCGGGCCATCTTCCTCCACTCCATGGCGCTGGCGATGGCCGACACCTTCGGCCTCTCCGAGCGGGACGTGATCCTGCACATCGTGCCGATGTTCCACGCCAACGCCTGGTGCGTCCCGTTCGCCGGCGTCATGGTCGGGGCGGCCCAGATCTTCGGCGGCCCGAGCCCGCAGCCCCGCGACATCGCCGAGATCGTGCAGGCCGAGAAGGTGACCTTCGTGGGCGCGGTCCCGACCGTCTGGATCGCCGTCAAGGAGCTGGCGGAGAGGGAGGCCTTCGACCTCTCGTCGATCCGCTGCATCCCGATCGGGGTCTCGGCGGCGCCCCGGAGCCTCATCGTGCTGTACGAGTAGAAGTTCGGCGTCCACATG
>CAZDYT010000513.1:0-3551 GCA_964509395.1 uncultured bacterium | reverse complement strand
CGCAGCGGCGGGATGGTGATCGGGATGACGTTCAGGCGGTAGTAGAGGTCGCGGCGGAACGTGCCCTTCGTCGACGCGTCCTTGAGGTCGACGTTCGTCGCCGCCACGAGACGCACGTCGGCCTTGAGCGTGCGGGAGCGGCCGTCGGGGAGGACCTCTTCCAGCTCGCCCTCGAGCAGGACGAACACGGTGGGCCCCGGATGCGTGTGGCGCCCGGTCTCGGCGCCTGGCTCCCAGTGGTCGACATTCACGTGGACGCGGGTGCGCCGCGGGATCTCGTCGGTCGAGAGATCGAGGACGACGTCGGCCCACATGCGGGGTTTGGCCTGGCTCCGCGCGCGCTCGGCCGCGATGCCGGCGGCGAACGCGAGGAGCACGGAGAGGACGACGAGACGGGCGCGCATGGTTACCTCCCCGGCGGACGGCGGCTCGAGGGTCAGCGAACGGCGCCGAGGGCGCGGAGGCGCTCGACCTCCTCCTTCGGGTAGCCGGCTTCGAAGAGGATCGCGTCCGTGTGCTCGCCGAGGACGGGCGGCGGGCCGGGCGGCGCCCCCGGCGTTGCCGAGAGCCGCACGGGGATCCCCAGGAAGCGCACCGGGCCGAGCCCCGGATGGGCGGCGGTCGTCAGCGTGCCGTTGGCCTGCACCTGGGGGTCGGTCAGCACCTCCGGGATCGAGCGGATGCGGGTACAGGGGATGTCCGCCGCCTCGAAGATCGCCTCCCACTCGGCCGCCGACCGGGCCGCGAGGCGCCGGGCGATCTCGGCGATCAGCTCCGCCTTGGCGGCGTGGCGCCCCACCATCGTCTGGAGACGGGGGTCGGCGAGCCATCCCTCGAGGCCGAGCGTCCGGCAGAGGCCCTCCCAGAACTTCGGCAGCTCGACGTAGAGGTAGAGGTAGCCGTCGCGCGTCGGGTAGATGCGCGAGACGCGGTCGCCGAGGACATCGCGCACCGCTTCCGGCGGCTCGAGGGCGTCCGCCCAGAAGAGCCGGCCCGCCTGCATGGCGAGGACGCCGTCGAGGAGCGACGTCTCCACGTATTGGCCCTCGCCGGTGCGAGCGCGGGCGACGAGGGCGAGCAGGATGCCGGAGGCCGCGAGGCTGCCGGTGTAGTAGTCGACGAGGCTCCCGCGGACGAGGGCGGGCGCGTCGCCGTCGGGCGCCCCCTGCTCCCAGGCGAGCCCCCCGTAGCACTGGACGACCGGGTCGAGCCCCGGGCGCCCCGAGAGCGGCCCCTGCTGGCCGTACGCCGAGACGGAGCAGTAGATCAGGCGTGGGTTCGCAGCCCGGAGCGCCGCGTGGCCGATGCCGAGGCGCGCCGCGACGCCGGGGCGGAAGCTCTCGACGACGACGTCGGCCTCGCGCGCCAAGCGGCGGGCAATGGCGAGCCCCTCGGGGTGCTTGAGATCGACGGCAAGGCTCCGCTTCCCCCGGTTGATCCCGAGGAAGTAGCGGCTCCGGTCGGGGACGTTCGGGGGGAGCGTCGAGGGGTAGCCGCGGAGGGCGTCCCCCTCGAGCGGCTCGAGCTTGACGACGTCCGCGCCGAAGGTCCCGAGGAACGCCGTCGCGATGGGGCCCGCAATGATCGCCGAGAGGTCGACGACCCGCACCCCCGCCAGGGGGCCGCCGGTGCCGGTTAGGTCGCTCAGCTCAGGCCTTCAGGTACTTCTGAAACCACGCGAGGCAGCGGGCCCACGCATCCTTCGCCGCCTCGGGGTGGTACGACGAGCGCCCGTCCGAGTGAAAGGCGTGGCCTGCGCCGGGGTAGACATGCTTCTCGACGGGCCGACCCGCGGCCCGGAGCGCCGCCTCCAGCCGGTCCACGTCGGCGACGGGAATGCTCGGGTCGGCGCCGCCGTAGAGGAGGAGGACCGGACAGGGGATCTCCGCCGCCACGTCCAGCGGCGAGAGGGGCTTGGGATCGTCCTTCTGGGCCCGCGTCGGCGACCCGTACCAGGCGACCAGGGCCCTGGTGTCCCTGTAGAACGCGGGGAAGGTGAGGGCGATCTGGCCGCCCCAGCAGAAGCCGGTGACCCCGACCCGGTCCGGCCGCGCCGTGGGCTGCCGCCTCGCGTGCTCGACCCCGGACCGGAGGTCGCCGATGAGGCGCTTGAGCGGCGCGTCGAACGCCACATGCATCACTCGCTGCGGGTCCGCCTGCACGAGACCGCCCTCCCGGGAAAAGGGCTCCGGCGCGACGGCGTAGGGCGTACCCTCCGGCAGCGTCGAGCGCCGCGAGGGCCTCACGGCGCGTGAGGTCAGGGGAGCCCTCGGCATCGGGGTCAGTCGGTCCCATGGCTGCCTCCTCGGCGGTGTAACCTCCTCGGCGGCGTAAGGGGTTGGCCTCGGGCCCGTCTCCCCCTACCTACCAGACCGCAGAAAGATGGTCAAGCGCGCCTCTCTGCTCAGAGGCGGTTGCCCCGGTGAGGGCCTCTGGCTATCCTGAGCCCGATGGCCGAGCTTGCCAACACCTTCTCATGGTCGCGCTCGCGCGGCGTTCGGTTCGAGGAGTGCCGCCGCAAGTACTTCTACCATTACTACGGCGCGTGGGGCGGCTGGGAGCCGGCCGCGCCGCCTGACGTCCGCCGCGTCTACGTGCTCAAGCAGCTCACGGCCCGCCAGGGGTGGGCCGGGCGCGTGGTCCACGAGGCGGTCGAGATGGCGCTCAAGGTCCTGCACGCCGGTCGGGATCTCCCGGAGGCCTGGCTCCTCGACGAGACCGTGCGGCGGATGCGGCAGGAGTGGCGGTTCTCGAAGAGCGGGCGGTATCGCGAGTCTCCGAAAGAGGCGGTCGCGCTCTTCGAGCACGAGTACGGGATCGACGTGCCGGACCGGGCGTGGCAGGCGCTGCGGGATCACGTCCTCCGCTGCTTGCGGAGCTTCCATCGGCTCCCGCTGCTCCGGGAGATTCGTGAGACGCCGCGCGAGCGCTGGATCCTGATCGAGGACATCCGGGCCTTCGACTTCGAGGGGACGCCGGTCTACGCCGCGCCGGACTTCGGCTACTGGACGCGGGCCGACCGCCTCGCGCTGGTGGACTGGAAGACCGGGAGCCCCGACCCCGACGAGACCGCCGTTCAGCTCGGGTGCTATGCGCTTTACGCCCGGGACGTCCTGGATGTCCCGGCGGAGCGCGTCGACCTGCTCGAGGTGAACCTCCGCGAGGGCACGGTGACCGCGCACCCCTGGGACGAGGGGCGGGTCGAGGCGGTGCGGGAGCGGTTGCGGCTGTCGATCCGGGCCATGAAAGCCTGGCTCCGCGATCCCGACGCCAACGTCGCGGCCATGGAGGACTTCGAGCGGACCGAGGAGCTCCGGATCTGCCGCTGGTGCAACTTCCGCGCGGTCTGCCGGCCGGAGCTCGACGCCTCGGCCTCGGAGAACGAAGCCGTCTAGCCTGGCCCGTTCACCGCGGGCCCAGCAGGTTCCCGAAAAGGCGCCCGCGCAGCATCCTCAGTTGTCCTGGGGAGACGATCTATCGGACGCGCCAATGGCCCTCCACCCACACCCACCCCCCGGGTCCCGGCGCCCAGTAGCCGGGCACCCAGACGT
>CAZDYT010000512.1:0-3553 GCA_964509395.1 uncultured bacterium | reverse complement strand
AAGGTGGCCCGATACTCGTTGATCCTGCGCAACCCCGCCCGCCACCCACGGCCACCCGGAGCCGCGGAGCGCAGCTTCGAAACGCGCCGGACAACGGAACGGCCTCCGTGGCACCTGCGGGAGCGGGGGAGCGCGCTGGCGCGAGAGCACGGCCGGCACCTCGGCCATGGCTGCAGGGGGCCGACGCCGGATGCGACTGGCCAGTTCGGCCGCGACCCGCCGCGTCACCCCCTCGTGCGAGCCGCGGCGCGCATCGGGCATCCAGTACCGGCCAGATCGGCGGAAGACCCCCGGGGACACCCCTTGCATTGTGAGCAGAATCTTACAATGTGTCACCGGGCTGTCAATAGCTCACCCCAACTGAGAGCGGAGGCCGCCCGGGGGAACCTCGGGGACGGGCGCCGCCGGTGTGCGACGTTCAGCTCGGGCTTGCAATCGCCGGAAGGACGCGCCTATCATCGGTGCCGCGGACCTCCGGGGAATCGGGACCTGCTCCGACCGAAAGGGGGGAGAGCGAAGATGACGGTTTACAGGACCAGGAGGACCGCGGAGACCTACGGTCAGGCGGTGGGAATTCTCCTCCTCGACGTCCGCCTGCCCTTCATCCCAGGCGACGTCGCCAACGCCTGCACGTACGGTTACCCGGTGATCTACAAAACCGTGCCGGGCCTGTCGACGGCCGTGTGCCTTGCCGGCGCCCTGGAGTTCAGTGCGGCGGTGGTCAAAGCGGCCCAGGAGCTTGAGACCCAGGGCGTCAAGGGGATCAGCAGCGACTGCGGCTTCATGCTCCAGTTCCAGAGCGCCGTGCGGAACGCCGTGCAGGTGCCGGTGTGCCTGTCCAGCCTGCTGCAGCTGCCCCTCGTCGGGCGGATCATGGAGACCTCGCGGCCGATCGGCGTCATCACGGCGGATTCGAGGAACCTGACCACGGATTTCCTCGCCCGCGCCGGGATCAAGCCCGAGAATCCAGTCGTGATCCGGGGCATGCAGGAGGAGCCGGAGTTCGAGGCGGCAGTGTTCGAGGAGAAGGGCACGCTCGATTCCGATGCTATCACCGGGGAGACGGTCGGCGTGGCGAGGAAGATGATGGAGGAGCACCCGGACATGGGCGCGATCGTTCTCGAGTGCTCCATGCTGCCGCCGTACGCGAAGGCCGTCCAGGAGGCGACGGGCGTGCCGGTCTTCGACTTCATCACCATGATCGATTACATGCAGTCGGGGACGCTTCGAAGGGCGTATGCCGGCTCCTACTGAGCCGGCAGGCCAGCGGCGCCAAGCCGCGACAGGCGATCTGGAGAGGGAAATGCCCGTATACCGAGCCCGTCGAGACGCGGAAGCCTACGGCTACTGCATTGGCATCCTGTTGCTGGATTACCGTGCGCCGTTCGCCCCGGGGGACGTCGGGAACGCAACCAGCTACGACTATCCGGTCTTGTACAGGACGGTGCCGGGCGCCACGGCCACCCGGGTGCTGAACGCCGATCCCGAGCTCGAGAAGGCCGTCATCGAGACGGCTCAGGAGCTCGAGCGGCAGGGCGTCAAAGGCATCAGCAGCGACTGCGGCTTTTTCATCAACTACCAGGAGGCGGTGACCAGCGCGGTGAAGGTGCCCGTCTTCCTCTCCAGCCTGCAGCAGCTCCCCTTTGTCTCCTCGTTCATAGGGGACGACCGGTCGATCGGCGTGATCACGGCCAGCTCGCAGGCGCTCGGCAAGCGTGTGCTCGATTTGACCGGGATCGAACCCGACCGGACTGTCGTCATCCGGGGCATGCAGGACGAGCCGGAGTTCGATCGGTCGGTGATGAAGGAGGGCGACACGCTCGACACCGACAGGATCGAGCGGGAGACGGTCAACGTGGCGAAGCGGATGGTGAGGGAGCACCCGGACATGGGCGCGATCATCCTCGAGTGCTCCATGCTGCCGCCGTACGCGAAGGCCCTCCAGGAGGCGACGGGCCTGCCGGTCTTCGACTTCCTCACCATGATCGACTATTTCCAGAAGGGCACGCACCCGAAAGAGTATCGCGGGTACTATTAGGTCCTTCGGAGGGTCTGGCGCCCCCCTCCGAGGCCCCCCAGCCTGTGAGGCGCCGCCGCCCGCCCGCGGACGCCCGGGTCACAGCGCCCGGCCGAGGCGCTGGCCTCCGGCCTGGACCCCGTCCCAGTGGCTCACAGGTCTGGATCGCCGCCGCGGGAGGCACTGAGCCGGCGAAGCCCTACCTTGAGCAAACCTCGACAGTGCGCCCGTCCCCGGCCATCGGGGCGAGCGAAGTGGGGCGGGCAGAGGAGCAGGGGGGAAATCCGTCTACCGGATGGGCTGTGGGGTTGTTTTCCCTTGACAGCCGCCAGGCCGACTGCTATAGAGGAACAACCGAATCTCGACTCGTAATGGGCTTTGTGGCACGGATTTCGTTGCGTCTGACGGCTCCAGCTTCGGAGGGCGGGCCGAGATGCCGGAAAAGCCACGAAAACAGGCGATCGAGGAGGGCCCGACCCCGGCCCTGCACGACCTGCGCATCCACCTGGTCAACGCCCCCGACATCGCCGCCTACTGGTTCGAGCCGCAGCGCCTGCGGAAGCAGGTGGTGGCAGCGGTCCAGGGCCGTCTGCCGATCACCGTCACGGTCAGTGGTGACCCTGCCGATGTCCCGGCCGCCATGCTGGCCGCCCACGTCGTGGTGGGTTTCAACGTGCCCGCACGCCGAATGGGGGAGCTGCCCGACCTCCGCTGGATCCACCTCGTCAGTGCCGGGCTCGATCATCTCCTGCCGCTCGACTGGTTGCCGCCGGGGGTGGTGCTGACCAACAGCCGTGGGGTCCACGCCGAGTTGGCGGGGCAGTATGGCGCGGCTGCGCTCCTGATGCTGAACCTGCGCATGCCGGCCCACGCCAGCAACCAGCGCCACGGGCACTGGGACCAGGTCTTCAACTCCTCGATCGCCGGCAAGACGGTCGTGCTGGTGGGGCTGGGCGCCATCGGCGGATCGGTCGCCCGCCAGGCCAAGCGGCTGGGCCTCCGGGTGCTCGGCGTGCGCCGAAGCCGGCGCCCGCATCCCCACGTGGACCGGGTGCTCGGCCCCGATGAATTGCCCGACGTCCTGCCGCGGGCCGACTTCGTCGTCGTCACCGCTCCGCTCACGCCGGAGACGCGGCACCTCCTGGGGGGCAAGGCGCTGGACTGCCTGAAGCCAGGAGCCGGGCTGGTCAATATGTCACGGGCCGGGCTGGTGGACTACGAGGCGCTCGCCCGAAAGCTCGAGGCCGGCGAGCTGGTGGGCGCCATCATCGACGTGTGCGACCCCGAGCCCCTGCCGGCCAACTCCCCCCTCTGGCACACCCGGAACCTTTTCATTACCCCCCACATTTCCTCGGACCCCGTCGATTACGTCGAGCGCATGACCCGCATCTTCCTGGACAACGTGAGGCGGCTCCTGGGGGGACGGCCGCTGCGCAACCGCGTCGTGCCGGCGCGCGGGTATTAAACGGTGAGTACCGCGGTCACGACCAAGGACCTCGACGCCCTCGACCGCCAGATCATCGATCAGCTCCAGGA
>CAZDYT010000511.1:0-3573 GCA_964509395.1 uncultured bacterium | reverse complement strand
GAGAAGACGAGCCCGACGCGCAGGCCCGTGGGGTCGCGCGGGCTAGGCACGCAGCCGGCGGGGGCCGCGGGGGCGGGGCGCGGCGGGAGGGCCGCGCCGAGGAGGAGCAGGGCCGCGAGGAAGAGGGACCCGAGGGCCTTCCCTCGCCCCCGCACCATCCCGCGCACTCGGACCGGCGTCAGGGCTGGCCGAGGACGGCGACGCAGGCCACGGCGCCCGGGCCGCCCAGCGTGTGGGCCAGCCCCGTCTGCGCTCCCTTGACCTGCATGGCGCCCGCGCGGCCGAGGAGCTGGTCCACGACGTTGTTGATCATCCGCACGCCCGAGGCTCCCACCGGGTGGCCGCAGGACTTGAGCCCGCCGGAGGTGTTGACCGGCAGGTCGCCGCCCAGCTTCGTCACCCCGGCCGCCGCGAGCCTGTGACCCTCGCCGGGCCGGGCGAAGCCGAGGTCCTCGTAGTTGATGATCTCCGTGATGGTGAAGCAGTCGTGACACTCGGCGACGTCGATCTCCTTCGCGGGGTCGCCGATGCCCGCCATCCGGTAGGCCGCCTGCGCGGCTTCTTTCGTCGACCTGAAGGAGGTGAAGCTCCACGCGGGGTCGAACTGCGTGTTCCAGTACCCGGCCGCGACGCTGAAGGCGATCCCGCGGATCAGGACATACGGGCCGCCACGCTTGGCCGCGCGGTCGGCGCGGGTCAGGACGCAGGCCGCCGCCCCGTCCGTCGTCGGGCAGCAGTCGAAGAGGCCGAGGGGCTCGGCGACCCTGGGGGCCTTGGCGTGCTGCTCGGGCGTGATGGGCTTGCGGAAGTGCGCCTTCGGGTTCAGGCTCCCGTGGTAGTGGTTCTTCACCGCGACGTGGGCGAGCGCGCTCTCGTCGATCCCGTACTCCTTGAAGTAGCGGGTCGCGAGGAGGGCGAACATCCCGGGGGCGGTCCGGCCCTTGCACAGGACGGGGTGCCCGCGCTCGACCGCCTGGGCGACGAGGCTCCCGCGCGAGGGGACCTCGCGCATCTTCTCGGCCCCGATCGCCAGCACGAGGTCGTACTCGCCGGAGGCCACGGCGAGCGCGGCGTTCCGCACGGCCTCCATCCCCGAGGCGCAGTACGCGGCGACGCGCGTGATGGGGATCGGCGGCAGGTTCAGGGCGTCCCCGACGAAGGCGCCGGCGTTCCCCTCGTAGCCGTAGAGGAACGGCTCGTAGGTCCCGAGCCACCCGGCCTGGATCTCGCCCGGCTCCACCCCGGCGTCCGCCATCGCCGCGGTCGCGGCCTCGTACACCATGTCCGTGTAGGACTGGTGGAAGTTCTCGCCGAACTTGATGGTGCCGGTCCCGATGATGGCGACCTGGTTGGCGAGTCCCATCGGACGCCTCCTCCTTCTCGGCCAAGCACATGATGCGCGTCGGGTTCGTCGGGTCCGGCGGCTCCACACGCCGGATCTTTCGGAACCCGCCCTCGAGCGGCTCGCGCAGCCCGGGGATGCCGATCATGCCGCGGCCTGCCGCACGCCCGCAGTCTAGCAGATTCCGCCACGCGGAGGACCGCAGGCCACGGCCGAGGTCGGCCCGTCAGGGTCGACGCACGCACCATCGGCGAGGAGGTGTCAAGACCGGAAGCTGAAGGCGGGATCGAGCGGGGGCAGCGGCGCACCGAGGAACAGCCGCCGCTGCACCCTCGGCAGGAACGGCGAGTGGAGCAGGAGCGGCAGCACCTTGGGCAGCAGCCACCTGACGAGCGCATTGCGGCCGGACTGGGCGAGCAGCACCCGCTGGGCCTCGAACTGGAAGCGGTGCAGAGTGCGCACGTCCCGCTCGCGCAGCTCCTGGACTCTGCCCAGGTCTGTGCGGCCGATCGGTCCGTGGCCGAGCAGCGGATAGAGCGTCTGGGCGGCGACCGCGGCCGTGGCGAGCGCCACGTTGACGCCGATGGCCCCGGCCGGGCTCATCGTGTGGGCCGCGTCGCCGATCAACAGGAGCCCGTCGCGCGCCCAGTCCTTGACCAGCCGGATAAGCGCTTCCAGGGGGAAGAACGGGGTGAAGTCGTGAAGGCTCTCGGCGAACGCGGCGAACACCGGATCGAGGCGGCGCACGCGGTCCGCCGCCGCGCCAATGCCCGCGTCCCGCCAGCGGCGCCACTCGCCCTTCGGCAGGATGATGCCCGCCTGAATATGGTGCGGATACTTCGGCAGCATGAGGCACTGGACCTCCCCGCCGAGCGAGAAGGACATCGTGTTGGGCCAGTCCGCAGGCTGCTCGACGACGAACCAGACGACGTCGAAGTCGTGGCGCTCGTACTCGATGGCGAAGTGGCCCAGGCGGCGCACCAGCGAGTGGCGCCCGTCGGCGCCCACCACGACGTCCGCGCGGACCTCGAACGGCTCCTTGCCGTGGCGCAGGCCGCTCACGCCCACCACCCGGCCGCCCTCGTCGATCAACTCCGTGACCTTCGCGCCCATCCAGCACTGAAAGCTGGGGAACGGCTGGGCTTTCTTCACCAGGGCTCCGAGAAAGATCGGCTGGGGCATCCAGATAGCAAAAGGGTATTCCGGCACGTGCGCCTCCAGAACGATGACATGTGCTCCGCGTTTGGCCAGCAGCAGGCCCAGCAGCAACCCCGCCGGCCCACCTCCCCCCACGCAGACGTCGGTAGGGACCTTCGCCATCCGTGTGTCCCCCCGGGAAGCCCCGGCCGAGCTATGCCGCTCAGAGCGTCCCGAGCGATCCGCGCCTCTACCGAGCCGCCCTTCTCCGCCGCGCGGACGACGGGCGAGCCGACGCCGAAGGCGGCCGGAGCGCCATGCCGCGTGTTATCTCACGGAAACGGGCGTCCTCCGGGACGCGCGGCTCGAGCTGGCCGGGCGCCGAGCCCACCACTCCCGCCACGCAGGGAGGTTGTAGCCGAATCGCTCGCCGGTCAGCGCGGTGAGGGCACCGATGAGATCGCCGTCCAGCCACCGAGGGACGCCGGCCATCCCGAGGCGCCCGAAGCCGGGCACCGTCACATCCCAGTGATCCGTCTTCAACGGGATGTGGTGCTTGAGGAGGGTGCCCGGCTTGGTCCGCCCATAGCGACGGGTCTGGAGCTGCCGCTTGGTCGGGGCCAGCCGCCGATCCATCTGGCGAGGACTGATCGTTCGGAGCTGCTGGCACACCGTGGCCGACAGCCGCCATCGCCGCCGGGCCCACGGCAGCCACAGGGGGATCAACGCCTTCACCCGCACGCACCCAGCGAGGGGCGGCCCCGCCCCTCGGGCCTCAGAAATACTCGAGGGCAGCCGGGTCGCGCTCCATCGTCAGCCGTAGCTCTGCCATGAAGACCAGATAGGGGTGCGCGCCCAGGGCAATCAACCGCTGACGGTCGGACGCCGACAGCGCGGCCTGCGTCTCCGCATCCAGCCCGGCCCGGGCCATGGCGGCCTGCGGATCTTCGAGGTACCGCCCGCGGAAGACGTCATCAGACTTGAGCCAGAACAGACACCGGTTCAGCCGATAGGCGCTCGCCGGCGGGAAGAAGTAGTGGCTCTCCATGCGGGCGTTCCCCCTCAGACGGGCCAGGCCACGACGGCGTTGCCGT
>CAZDYT010000510.1:0-3579 GCA_964509395.1 uncultured bacterium | reverse complement strand
CGATAACCGTCGCATCTCGGCGTCCTCGGCCCTCGGCGAGCCTCAACGTATGCGGCATACGCCTCGGCCCGCCTCGGGCCTGCGTCCTTGATCTGCTCGGTTCTGGGCCCGGCGCGCGGCGGCGCGGCGGCCTTTGAATGGGGCTCCGCGCGGTCTTCCTCGATGCCGGCAACACCATCCTGGCCCTCGACTACGCGGTCATCACCGAGCGCATCCGGGCCGACGGCCATCCCGTAACCCCCGCGCGAGTCCGTCTCGCCGAGCAGCGGGCGCGCGTCCGCCTCGACCCACACCTCGCCGGCACGCGCTCGACCGAGACCGGGGACACCTTCCGGTTCTACTTCCGATACACGCTCGAGGACCTCGGCGTGCCGTGGGACGCGGCCGCGGAGCGTATCGCCGACGACCTGCGCCGCGCGAAGCCGCCCTTCGGCCTCTGGTCGGTCCTGGTGCCCGAGGCGCCCGCGGTGCTCGACGGGCTGCGCCGTCGCGGACTCCGCCTGGCGGTGGTCTCGAACTCCAACGGCACGGTCGCCGAGATCCTCCGGGAGGTCGGCCTCGCCCGGCACGTCGATGTCGTCGTCGATTCCGGGCTGGTGGGGGTGGAGAAGCCGGATCCACGGATCTTCGCGCACGCGGCCGACGCTCTCCGGGTCCGGCCCGAGGAGGCGGTTCACGTCGGCGACCTCTACTCGGTCGACGTCGCCGGGGCACGCGCCGCCGGCTGCGGGGCGATCCTCCTCGATCCCGCCGGCGCGTGGATGGGCGTCGATTGCCCCACGGCGCCCGACTTGCCCGCTGCGGCCCGTCTGATCGAGACGATGGCGTAGCGAGGGACGACGCGGCGGCGCCACGGCGCCGTGCGCGGCCGCCCGGTCGTCGCGGGGCGGCCCTCGGAGCCACGTCCGCGCTTGACCCGTCTCGCGGGCCATGCTACCAAGGGGGCGATCGTCGGTCCCGCACAGCCGATGGGCCAGGACCACGTGAGCCTGACCGCTGCCGGGCTGTCGCCGGTCTGAGAAATGGACTTCGCATACTCGCCCGAGGAGGAGGCCTTCCGCGCGGAGGTTCGCGCGTGGCTCGAGCGGGAGTTGCCCGCGCACCGCGCGGAATGGCCACCGTCCGACGACGAGTTCACCCTTCACCCGGACCGGGCGTTCGATGCCTGCCTGGCCTGGCACCGGCGGCTCTACGAGGGTGGCTGGGTCGGGATCGCCTGGTCGCGGGAGTACGGAGGCCGCGGCGCGACGCTGGTCGAGCAGGGGATCTTCCAGGAGGAGATGGTGCGCGCGGGCGCGCCGCCCGGCGTGAACACCGTCGGCCTCATGCTGGTCGGCCCCGGGTTGATGGAGTGGGGGACCGAAGCGCAGCGCCGCCGGTATCTGCCGCCGATCCTGTCGGCGGACGAGATCTGGTGCCAGGGACTCTCCGAGCCCGGCGCGGGCTCCGACCTGGCCGCCCTCCGCACGCAGGCGATCCTCGACGGCGACACCTTCCGCGTCACCGGGCAGAAGGTGTGGACATCGAACGCCCAGCGGAGCCACTGGTGCATCCTCCTCGTCCGGACCGACCCCGCGGCGTCGAAGCACGGGGGCATCTCGTGCCTGCTCGTGGACATGCGGAGCCCGGGGATCACGATCCGGCCCCTCGTCCAGATGACGGGCGACGCCGAGTTCAACGAGGTCTTCTTCGACGACGTCCGCGTCCCGCGCGACGACCTCCTCGGTCCCCTCGACGGCGGCTGGAAGGTCGCCATCACGGTGCTGATGTACGAGCGGGCCGGGCTCGGGAACCTCACGAACCTCCACCACTACACGCGGCTCCTCCTCGACCTGGCCCGCCGGATGCGCCGGGGAGACCGCCCGGCGGCGCGCGACCCCGTGGCGCGGCAGGCGCTGGCGCAGTGCTGGATCGAGGCCGAGGCCCTCCGGCTCACCGGCCTCCGCTCGATCACCCGGCGGCTTCGGGGGGAGCCGCCAGGGCCCGAGGGCTCGGTGCTCAAGCTCGCGTTCACCGAGGCGTACGTGCGGATGGCCGAGACGGCGGCGCAGCTCCTCGGGCCGCACGTCACGCTCTGGCGGGGGACCCCCCACGCGGTGGACGGGGGACGCTGGGCGTTCCAGGCGCTCTTCGCGCGGCGGTTCGGAATCGCCGGCGGTACCTCGGAGATTCAGCGCAACATCATCGGCGAGCGCGTCCTGGGGCTGCCCCGCTGACCATGGATCGAGCCCTCGACGCGGCGCTGGACGCGGCCAAGGCGGCCGGCGCCCTCGCCCTCCGGTACTGCGCCGGCGACTTCGAGGTGACGGTCAAGCCGGACCAGACGCCGGTGACGCAGGCGGACCGCGAAGCCGAGCAGGCGATCGTCGAGCGGCTGCGCGCAGCCTTTCCGGACATCGGCTTCCTCGGTGAAGAGTTCGGGGCGCAGGGACCGCAGCAGACGCGCTGGATCATCGACCCCATCGACGGGACGAAGAACTTCGTCCGGGGCATCCCCTACTGGGCCACGCTGATCGGCCTCGAGGAGGACGGCGAGGTGACGCTCGGCGTGGTCCACGCGCCGGCCACCGGGGATCTCCTCTGGGCGCAGCGCGGCCGGGGCGCCTTCGCCAACGGCAAGCCGCTCCGGGTCTCGGCGATCGACCGGCTCGCCGAGGCGACGCTCGTCCACTCGAGCCTCGGCTACCTGAGAGCCCTCCGTCCGGCGCGGTACTGGGACGGCTTCCTCCGCCTCGTCGACCGCACCGAGCGCCAGCGCGGCTTCGGCGACTACTTCGCCTACATGTTCGTGCTGCGGGGCCAGGCCGAGCTGGTGATCGAATGTGACCTCAAGCCGTGGGACCTCGCGCCGTTCAAGGTCCTCTTCGAGGAGGCCGGGGGCCGCCTGACCGACTTCGAAGGGCGCCCGACGATCTACTCCGGCACCGTGCTCGCCGGCAACGGCCGGCTCCACGCCGAAGCCCTCGCCGTGCTCCAGGGCGCCGCGCCGTGAGAGCCGTCGCCGTTACTTGAAGAGCGGCGCGAAGTCGTCGGGCGCGAGGCGCAGTGCGTCGGCGATCTTCGTGAAGCCGTTGAACATCTGGGTGACCTGGAGGACCTCGAGGACGCCGGCCTCCGAGAGCCCGAGCCGGCGGACCTCGCGCAGGTGGAAATCCACGCCGTAGTCGGACTTCGCCGTCACCGACGCCACGAGCGCCAGGACCTCCTTCGTCAGCCGGTCCAGCGCCCCCGGCTCGAACGTGGCCCGGGCGGCCGACCAGAGGTCGCGCGCGAAGCCGGGGTCGTTCGCCATCGCGCGGAGCACCGCGGGCGGGCGCGCCATCGCGTAGAAGGCGCAGGCGTCGTCGAAGGCCGCCCGCAGGTCCGGCGGGGCGACCTCGGGCTCGACCAGCGGGATGAGCGGCCGCCGCGTCGAGGGGCCGAAGTCCAGGGGGCAGCACACCCCGTCCGCGAGGCTGTTCAGGTTGTTCGTCACGCCCAGAACGAACGCCAGCTCGTACCAGGCCCGGTCGTCCGCGAACCCGTGCAGCTTCCCGGCTGCCGTGTGGGCGACCGTTCAGTACTCGCAGACGTTCATCG
>CAZDYT010000509.1:0-3585 GCA_964509395.1 uncultured bacterium | reverse complement strand
CATCCTCTCCGGGGAGTGGCATTCTCGGGCAGAGTTTTCAAGGCGGCGACCGGCCCCTTGACCCACCCTGACGGGCTATAGTAGGTTCGTCTCGCGGGCGGGGCGCGCGGCCCCGCTTACCTGATGGGACCTTCTCCGGGGCCGACAGGCACACGACCCGAAAGGGAGGCAGACATGGACGACCGTTGGCGACTCTCTCGGCGGCACTTCCTGCGCACCCTGGCCGCGTCGGGCGCCATCGCGGCCGGCGACCTCGCGTGGTGGGAGGAGCCGTTCCTCTCCCCCCGGAAGGCCTACGGGGCCCCGCCGGTCCGGTTCCAGTTCAGCGTCCCGGAGCCGAAGCGGAACGCGCTCGTGGAGTCGCTGGTGGAGCGCTTCAACAAGGCGCAGACCGAGCACGAGGTCAGGGTGGAGTTCGTGCCGCAGGCGCAGTCGCGGCAGAAGCTCATCACGGCCATCACGGCGGGGAACCCGCCCGACTGTTGCCAGATCTGGGACAACTGGCTCGGGGAGTTCGACGGGATGGGCGCCCTGGAGGACGTGACGGGGCGGGTGAGGGACTGGAAGCACTACGGCGATACGCTGCCCATCGCCTGGGAGACGGTCACGGTGAAGGGAAAGATCCTCTCGTTCCCCTGGGTCGTTTCCAACGACGCGATCTACTACCGGACGGATCGGCTCAAGGAGTACGGCCTCCCGGCCCCGAAGGACGACTGGACCTGGGACGACTTCCTGGCGCTGGCGCGGAGCTTGACGAAGCCGGAGCGGAACCAGTATGGCTTCGGCATGCGCGGGGGCGGGTGGCCGGCCATCCTGTACGCCACCGCGTTCATGTACGGCGCGGGCGCCCAGGTCTTGAAGGACGGGAAGGTGGCCATCAACTCGCCCGAGGCGGTGGAGGGGCTCACCTGGTACGTCGACCTCTTCCGGAAGCAGAAGGTCACGCCTCCGAGCGTGCCGACCGACGCGTGGCGCCAGATCGTGGAGGGCTTCGGCCGCGGCATCACGAACATGTATCTGCACAACTCGGGCTCCTCGGAGGAGCAGAAGGGGTTCGTCGGCGCCCAGAACTTCGCGACGGTGCCGCAGCCGCTGGGCCCGGCGAAGAAGCGGGCCACGTTCTACTTCTCCGAGACGCTGACGCTGTTCAAGGGGGCGAAGAACAAGGACGGGGCGTGGAAGTTTCTGAGCTTTCTCATGGAGGACGAGCCCAACGCGGTGTACTGCAAGACCCTGGGGCTCCTGCCGGCGCGGAAGAGCCTTGCCGAGCGGCCCGAGTTTGCGAAGGATCCGGCGCTGGCGGGCTTCGTCAAGTCGTTTCCGTTCTCGATCGTGAGCCCGTACCTGGCGTACGCCGCCTGGGGCGGGAAGATGGACGCCGAAGGGGTGCCGCTCTTCCAGCAGGCGCTGGTCGGGAGGATCTCCCCGAAGGAGTTCCTCGACAAGTTCGCGGACGTGCTGACGAAGAACATGGCGTAGGCCTTCGGAGGGGGGCTGGGCTCCCCTCCGACGCCTTTCCCGGGGACTGCGCGGGCCGGGTTTGAGCATCTTTCGTCGGCGGCCGGGGCCGGCGATGATCTGGCCACGGTCGGGCGCGCGGCCCGACAACCGGAAGGCAGCCTGAACGTGCGTTACCCGGGCGCCACCGTCGCCGCGCCGCTCGCCCGTCCGCTGATTTCCCGCCGGACGCGCGACCTCCTCGCCGGGTACGCCTATCTCGTCCCCGCCGCCGTCTGCCTCGGCGGAACGGTGGTCTTTCCGATCCTCAAAGCGATCCACATGAGCCTGTACCACCACGTGCTCATCAAGCCCCAGGAGTACCGGTTCATCGGCCTCGCCAACTACGCGCGCCTCTTCGGGGACGACGTCTTCTGGCTCACCCTCTGGAATTCCTTCGTCTGGGTCTTCGGCTCCGTCTCGCTCCAGTTCCTCCTCGGCTTCGCCGCCGCCCTGCTCCTCCACCAGGCGTTCGTCGGCCGGGCGCTGGTGCGGACCGTGACGCTGCTCCCGTGGGTCGTGCCCGGCGTCGTCGTGGCGCTGGTGTGGGAGTACATCTACCAGCCGAACTACGGGATCCTGAACGACCTCCTCTTCCGGCTCGGCTGGCTCCACGAGCGGGTGGCCTGGCTCTCCGACCCCAACCTCGCGATGCCGGCCGTGATCGCGACCAACGTCTGGCGCGGGGTGCCGTTCTTCGCGATCATGCTCCTCGCGGGACTCCAGGCCATCCCCGACGAGCTCTACGAGGCGGCCCGGGTGGACGGCGCGAGCGTCACGCAGCGCTTCTGGCACATCACGCTCCCGCTGCTCCGGCCCATCATCGTCGTGGCGACCGCGACCCGGATCATCTGGACGTTCAACTACGCCGACCTCATCTTCGTCATGACCAGCGGCGGTCCCGCCAACGCGACGCAGATCACGTCTACCTACACGCTGCTCCAGGCGTACTCGAACCTCGATTTCGGCTATGCGGCGACGCTCTCCGTCGTGCTGCTCCTGATCATGCTGGCGTTCACCATCTTTTACCTGCGCGTGACGCGCGGCGTCGAGAGCACGGCGTGAGCGGCTCGGGCCTCGGCCCGGTCCCGCACGAGCCGCACGGCGGGCGCAACCGGGCGAGGGCTGCGGCGTGAGGCGGCGGGGCAGCGGCGACCTGGCGGAGCGGATCCTGGGCGGCCCCGTCCTGTGGGTCGGGCTCGTCCTGCTGACCCTGTTCGCGATCGGTCCGTTCACCTGGGTGTTCCTGAGCTCGTTCAAGACGCGGGCGGAGCTCTATGCGACCCCGCTCGTGTACCTCCCCCAGCAGGCGACGTTCGCCAACTACCTGGACGCGTGGACCTCGAAGCTCACCCCCTTCAGCCGTTTCTTCGCGAACAGCCTCTGGGTCTCATCGGTCACCATGGCGGCGACGACGGGGATCTCGATCCTCGCGGGGTACGCGCTAGCGCGGTTCCGGTTCGTCGGGCGGGACGTCTTCCTCCTCGTGTTCCTCGCGACCCAGATGTTCCCCGCCGTCCTGCTCATCGCCCCGCTCCTCTCCCAGTGGTACGCGCTCGGGCTCATCGACACCTACCAGGCGCTCATCTACTCGAACTTCTCGTTCACCGTGCCGTTCACGGTCTGGATGCTGGTCGGCTACTTCGAGTCCATCCCGCGGGAGCTCGAGGAGAGCGCGATGATCGACGGCTGCGGGCGGTTCGGCGCGCTCTGGCGGGTCGTCATCCCGCTCGCGGCCCCGGGCATCGCGGCCACGGCGATCTTCGCCTTCATCTCGTCGTGGAGCGAGCTCCTGTTCGCGATCACCTTCACGTCGCAGACCGAGATGCGGACGCTCTCGGCCGGTCTCCTCTACATGGTCGGGCAGTACGAGATCCAGTGGGGACAGCTCTCGGCCGGGGTCATGATCAGCACGGTGCCGGTCGCCGTGCTCTTCACGTTCCTCCAGCGACACCTGATCCGCGGCCTGACGGCCGGCGCCCTCAAGGGCTGACCGGCCGCCGGGTCCGGCGCTCGTCGCGCTCGCGATCCCGGCTTTCATCCTTCGCCTGATCCTCCCGCCGGGCTTCCCGCCAGACCGTCGGCGCG
>CAZDYT010000508.1:0-3618 GCA_964509395.1 uncultured bacterium | reverse complement strand
CCGGAGCACTTCGAGCCCTTCGTCTGGGCCTTCACCGAACGCGGACGCCAGCTGCGGGCGCCCGACTACCTGTTGGCCCTCCAGGACCTGCAGCGTCTGACCCGCACCATCGCCCGGTTTTTTGCGGACCACGATGTGTGGCTGACGCCAACGCTCGCCGAGCCGCCGGTCGCGCTCGGGACCTTCCGGTTCTCCGGTCAGGATCCCTTCGAGCTGCGTCGCCGGATCGCCGCCTTCTCGCCGTTCACCTATATCGGCAACGTGACGGGCCAACCTGCCATGTCGGTGCCCCTCTACTGGAACGCCGCGGGACTGCCGCTGGGCACGCACTTCATGGGACGCTTCGGGGAGGAGGCGACGCTCTTCCGCCTGGCCTCCCAGCTCGAGGCCGCCCGCCCCTGGACCGGCCGCTGGCCTTCGATGTAGACGCCGGCCCGGCGGTCCGGGCTCACACCGATCTCGGCACCCCGTCGGAGAGGTCGACGCCCTCGAGGCTCAACTCGTCCGCGAGATGGCACCGGGCGAAGTGATCGGGCGCCACCTCGCGCAAGGCCGGCGGCTCCGTGCGGCAGATCTCCACCGCGAACGGACAGCGGGGGTGGAAGTAGCAGCCCGGCGGAGGATCCGCCGGGTTGGCCACCTCGCCCTGGAGCGCCACGTCACCGCTCGGCGCGCGGGGATCCGGGATCGGCACGGCCTTCATCAGTGCCGCCGTGTAGGGGTGTCGCGGGCGGCTGAAGATCGACGCCGTCGCGGCCGTCTCGACCAGCTGGCCGACGTACATCACCGCGACGCGGTCGCAGATGTGCTTGACCACGCTCAGGTCGTGGGCGACGAAGAGGTAGGTGAGGTGGAGCCGCTCCTGCAGCTCGAGCAGCAGGTTGAGCACCTGTGCCTGCACGGAGACGTCCAGCGCCGAGACGGGCTCGTCGGCCACCACCAGCCGCGGCTGCGTGGCCAGCGCCCGCGCGATGCCGATGCGCTGGCGCTGGCCTCCGCTGAAGGCGTGCGGGAACCGGTGCATGAACTCCGGGCGCAAGCCCACCAGCCCGAGAAGCTCCGCGACCCGCTCCGTGCGCGCCCGGCGGGCGCGGAGCCCGTTCACCAGGAGCGGCTCGCCCACGTTGTCGAAGAGGGTCATGCGCGGGTTGAGCGAGCCGAACGGGTCCTGGAAGATCATCTGCATCTCGGGCCGGAGCGGCCGCAGATCATGCCGGGACAGCGGCGCCAGGTCGACGACCCGGCCCTCCCGGGTCCGAAGCAGGATCTCGCCGCTCGTCGGCGCCATGGCGCGCAGGACGCACCGCGCCGTGGTCGTCTTGCCGCACCCGCTCTCGCCGACGAGCCCGAGCGTCACGCCCTCGTGGATCACGAAGCTCACGTCGTCGACGGCCCGGACGTGTCCGATCACGCGCCGGGCGAAGCCCTTCTGGATGGGAAAGTACTTGCGGAGGTGCCGGACGTCCAGGAGCGGCGTCCGCGCGCCCGCGGGCGGCCCGGGCGTCACGTCGGGTCCTCGACGTCGTGATAGAGGAAGCAGCTGGCGGACTGCCGCTCGCCGACGGGCTGGAGGCTCGGGACGCGCCGGCTGCACACCCCGGCGAGGGCGTCCCCGCAGCGGGGATGGAACGGGCACCCGGAGGGGCGGTTGAACGGGTGCGGGAGGGAGCCGCTGATGATCGGGAGCTTGACGCGGGGCGTGGAGCGGAGGCTCGGGATCGAGCGCAACAGGGCGCGCGTGTAGGGGTGCTTCGGGGCGTGGAAGATGTCGTCCACGGGGCCCTGCTCCATCACCCGCCCCAGGTACATCACGGCCACGTGGTGGGCGATCTGCGCGATCACGCCCAGGTCGTGCGTGATGAAGACGATGGCGGTGCGGTACTTGCGCTGGAGCTCGCGCAGGAGGTTCAGGACCTGGGCCTGGGTCGTCACGTCGATCGCCGTCGTCGGCTCGTCGGCAATCAGGAGCCTGGGCTTGCACGACAGCGCCATGGCGATCATCGCGCGCTGGCGGAGCCCGCCCGAGAGCTGCCAGGAGTAGGCGTCGACGCGCCGCTCCGGCATCGAGATGCCGACGTCGTGGAAGAGGTCCACCGTGATCTGCCGGGCCTCCGTGCGGCTCAGTGGGGGTCCTTCGGGGCGCCACTCGCGCCGGTGCAGCATGATGGCCTCGATGATCTGGTCACCGACCGTGTGGACGGGGCTGAACGCCGCCATCGGCTCCTGAGGGATCAGCGCGATCTCGGCGCCCCGGATGGCGCGCATCGCCGCCCCCCGCGGGTGGAGCCGAGCCAGGTCGACGACCTCGTCGGCGTCCGCGCCGGGGGTGCGAGACCGCCGCCGGAACAGGATCCGGCCCGAGACGATGCGGCCCGGCGGCTCGACGATCTGGAGGATCGCCTTCATCGTCACGCTCTTGCCGCAGCCGCTCTCGCCCACGATGCCGACCACCTGGCCGAGAAAGACGTCGAAGCTGACGCTGTCCACCGCCCGCACGACCCCTTCGTCCATGAAGAAGGAGACGCGGAGGTCGTGGACGGAGAGAAGCGGCGCGACTTCGGGCCCTTCAGTGGCTGTCACAGGATCGCCGGGAATGCGGTGGCCCATGACCCCACGGTCCCGGTTTCTCCGACAACCGGCTGACTCTCGGCTCGCGGCCCAGGCGTTCCACTCCCAGCGCGGCCTCTGGCCGCGCCCCCACGGGGGAGGCCTCGGAGGGGGGCGATGCCCCCCTCCGAGCTAATGACTGTAGGGGTCTGCGGCATCCCGGAGCCCGTCGCCCACCAGGTTGAACACCAGGACCGAGACGATCACGACCAGCCCCGGGATGAGAAGCCAGGGCGCGAGCGCCACCGTCTGGATGTTCTGCGCCTCCTGCAGCAGGACCCCCCAGCTGATGGCGGGGGGCCTGATCCCCAGGCCGAGGAAGCTCAGCGAGGTCTCGTTGATGATCATCGCCGGGATGGCCAGGGTGCTGGTCGCGATGATGTGGCTGAGGAAGGTCGGCACCATGTGGCGGGCGATGATCCGCGCCCGGCTGCAGCCGGCCAGCTCGGCGGCGAGCACGAAGTCCTCCTCGCGGAGCGCGAGGAACCGCCCCCGCACCTCGCGGCCGAGCGTCGTCCACCCCACCAGCGAGAGGATGACGGTGATCGCGAAGAAGACCTGCTGCGGGGACCAGTCGCGCGGGAGTGCCGCCGTCAGCGCCAACCAGATCGGGATCGTCGGGAGGGACTGGAGCAGCTCGATCAGCCGCTGGATCACCAGGTCGGCCAGGCCGCCGAAGTAGCCGGAGACGCCGCCGAGCAGCACGCCGAGCACGACGCTGAGCGTGACCGCGACGAGGCCGATGGTCATGGACGTCTGGGTCCCGTGCATGAGCCGCGACCACTGGTCGCGACCCAGACGGTCGGTCCCCAGGAAATGGACGCGCTCCCCCGCGCCTCCGCCGGCCGCACCCACGAGGTGGAGGCTGGTCGGGACGAGGCCGAGCACGCGGTAGGAGTGCCCCCGGACGAAAAAGCCGACGTGGATCTCCCGTCCAGGCTCGACCCGCCACTCCATCCTGAGCGTCGTGGGATTGCGACTCCCCCCCACCGCCGGGCCCCAGGGGCCCCC
>CAZDYT010000507.1:0-3618 GCA_964509395.1 uncultured bacterium | reverse complement strand
GCGATGATGTCGGCGGTGGAACTGGGGGCAGGCTACCGCGCGCGGAAGTTCTCGCCCGTCGAGGTCGTCGACGCCGTCCTCAACCGGATCGAGCGGGTGAACCCGCGGCTCAACGCCTTCTGCGTGGTGACGGCAGCCGAGGCCCGGCGCGAGGCGAAGGCCGCCGAGGCCGCCCTCACGCGGGGCGAGGCGCTCGGGCCGCTCCACGGAGTCCCGCTCTCCGTCAAGGACATGGTCATCACCAAGGGGATCCGGACGACGTTCGGCTCGGTGATCTACGCCGACCACGTCCCGGACGAAGACGCGCCGATGGTCGAGCACCTGAAGGCAGCCGGGGCGATCGTGACCGGCAAGACCACCACGCCCGAGTTCGGCTACAAGGGAGCGACCCACAGTCCGCTCCTCGGGGTTTCGCGGAACCCGTGGAACCTCGGCCGGACCCCCGGCGGCTCGAGCGGCGGCGCAGCGGCCGCCGCGGCGGCGGGGTGCGGGCCCCTCCACACCGGCGGGGACGGCGGCGGCTCGATCCGGATCCCGGGGAGCTTCTGCGGGGTGTACGGGCTCAAGCCGAGCTACGGACTCGTCCCCGCCTATCCCGCCTCGTCGGTCGGAACGCTGGCTCACCTCGGCCCCATCACCTGGACGGTCCGCGATGCGGCGCTCATGCTCCAGGCCATGGCCCGCCGGGATGACCGGGATCCCACCTGCCTGCCCGGCCCGTTCCCCGACTACGTGGCGGCGTGCGACGCGGGCGTCCGGGGCCTCCGCGTCGCGTGGAGCCCGACCCTGGGATACGCGCGGCTCGACCCCGAGGTCGCGCGCCTGACTGCGGCCGCGGCGCGGCGGTTCGGGGAGCTGGGGTGCCACGTCGAGGAGGTGCCGCGCGTCTCGGACGATCCGCACTCCTGCTGGTACGTCCTCTTCAACGCCGGGCTCGCGGCGCGGCTCGCGTCGTATCTCGGGGAGTACCGGGACCGGATGAGCCCGTCGCTCGTGCCCCTCCTCGAGGAAGCCCGCGCCCTGACCGGGCCCGACGTCGTCCGGGCGACCACGGACCGGGCGGCGTTCTCCGAAGGGATGCGCAGGTTCTTCGAGACCTACGATCTGCTGCTCACCCCCACCCTGCCCGTGCCGGCGTTCGGCGCCGAGGAGGACGCACCGCCCGGTGCGCCCTCGATCCTCTCGTGGGGCGCCTTCACCTATCCCTTCAACCTGACCATGCAGCCCGCGGCGACGGCGCCGTGCGGGTTCACGGCCGAGGGCCTCCCGGTCGGCCTCCAGATCGTCGGCCGGCGCCTCGCCGACCCGGTGGTCCTGGCCGCCTCCGCCGCCTTCGAAGCCGTCCAGCCGTGGGCCAGGAAGCGGCCGCCCCTCGACTGACCGCGGCGCCGCCGGAGATCCGGCGCCTCGCCGTCTTCTTCGCCGCGGTCTACTTCGTCCAGGGGTTCGCCGAGCCCAAGGCCGGGCTCGCGGCCCAGCCGATCTTCTTCCTCCTCAAGGACGACCTCCGGCTCAGCGCGGCCGAGACGGCGACGTTCCTGGCGCTGGTCGGCATCGCCTGGAACGTCAAGCCGCTCTATGGCCTGACGTCCGACCTGGTCCCGTTCCTGGGATATCGCCGGCGCTCGTACCTCTTGATCACGACGGCGATGGCGGCCCTGGGGTGGCTCGTCCTGGCCTTCCTGCCCGGCTACCCGTACGGCCTCATGCTCGTGATCCTCGGGCTGACCGGGCTCGGGCTCGCCTTCACCGACGTCTTGTGCGACGCCGTGATGGTGGAAGAGGGGAAACCCCGGGGCCTCACCGGGATGTTCCAGTCGATCCAGTGGGGCGCGATCTACGCCGCGAGCCTCGTCGCGGGGATCGGCGGCGGCTACCTCTCGGCGCACGTCTCCCATTCGCGCACGTTCCTCCTGGTCGCGTTCTTTCCCGCGCTGTCGTTCGCCGCCTCGGCGTACGCCGTCCACGACCCGCGGACCCGGTTCGACCGGGCGACGGTCCGCGCGACACTCGGGGCGCTCCGGCTCGGCGTGCGGTCCGGCCCCCTCTGGCGGGCGGCCGCCTTCCTCTTCCTCTGGAACTTCAGCCCGTCGTTCGGGGTCCCGCTCGAGTTCCACATGGTGGACGCGCTCGGGATCTCGAAGATCCAACTCGGCCTCCTGGCGACGATCGCGAGCGGCGCATCGATGCTGGGTGCCCTCCTCTTCGGGCGCTACTTCCGAGGGTATCCGCTCAAGCACCTCCTGAACCTCGCCGTCGCGATCGGCGTCGCCGGGACGCTCGCCTACTACGGGCTGGTCGGCTGGTGGTCCGCGGTCGCGCTGAACGTGACGGTGAGCCTCGTCACCATGGTCGCGTTCCTCGCGACCATGGACCTCGCCGCGCGCACGGTGCCGAGCCACGCGGAGGGGACGTTCTTCGCCGCGCTGATGTCCGTGAACAACATCGGGACCACCGGCTCGGCGTGGCTCGGGGGCTGGCTCTACGACCGGGTGGGGCTCGACTGGCTGATCGCGATCAGCGCCGCCGCGACCGCAGCGTGCTGGCTGCTGGTGCCCTGGATCCGCGCCGAGGCGCTGACGTCGGACTCCGCTCCCGCTCCCTCTCCCTCCCCGGGAGGGAGAGGGTCGGGGTGAGGGGGAGTGTCGCGCCGACTCCGGCGGGCGCTCCCCGCTCCACACCCGAGGGGTGAGAGCAGGCGGGGCCGAGCCGGGTTGCTCACGGTGTTACCATTCCTCTGTTGGGACAGAGGGCACGGCGCACGCGGCGGACGACTCCGGTCACCGGGGAGTGCACGGCTCGTCCCCGCGCGCCGTCCGAGCTTCACGGAGAGGAGTGAAACTCATGTCAGAGACCTGGAGTCTCAAGCTGCCGCCATCTCTGCAGCCGGGCCAGCCGGCTCCGGACTTCGCGCTGCCCGCGATCCACCGGGAGGGCACCATCTCGCTCGCCGACTACCGAGGCCACGCCCCGCTTCTGCTGGCGCTCTTCCGCGGGCTCTACTGCCCGTTCTGCCGGCGGGCCATCGCGCAGCTCGGCATCACCGGGGAGAAGCTCAAGGGGCAGGGCGTCGAGACCCTCGCCGTCGTCGCCACGCAGGTCGACAGAGCCCGCCTGTACTTTCGGTACCGGCCAACGCGCCTGCCGCTCGCGGCTGATCCGGAGCTCCAGGCCTTCCGGGCGTTCCAGGTGCCCAAACCGGAGCCGACGCCCGAGTTCATGGCCGGCTTGCGGACCGTGCGAACGAATCCCACCGGCGAGCTACCCGAAGCGATGAGCATTCTGGATGCGGCGAACGCTCTGGACGAGATGGATCGGTTCGAGTTCACCCAGACCGACAACGCGGAGATGGAACGGCAATTCGGACAGCTCGTCGGCCAGTTCCTGCTGGACCGGGCGGGCATCATCCGCTGGGTGAACATCGAAGCCGCTCGTGACGGGATCGCCGGGGTGGGAAAGTTCCCCACCGACGAGGAGTTCCTCGCGGCGGCGGCGGGCCTCGCCGGCCAGCCTACCTGACCGACGGGGGGCGGAGCCCCCCTCCGGGGGACCTACTCGGGGGTGACCTCCGCGCGCCGCTGGAGGTAGGGGACGAGGACCTCAGGGTCGATCTCGATG
>CAZDYT010000506.1:0-3642 GCA_964509395.1 uncultured bacterium | reverse complement strand
GCGGGGAAGATGGCCTCGGAACAGATCGTCACGCCGAAGCGGCCCGCCGACGACGTGAAGACCCGTACCGCCTCCCCGGGCGCGCACTCGCCGATCCCGCCGCTGACGAACCAGTCGGCGAAGAAAAGGAGGCGCCGCAGCGGCACGTACTCGCCAAACGGCACGAGGTGGACTTTGTCGTACCGGTCCACCACGGTCCCGGTCCCGGCCGCATCCACGAGGAAGGCGCTGCTCAAGCCTTGGGCGTCACGTGGGCCGTCCCCAACTCCTCGACGCACCGACGGGGCGTCACTCGTAGCGCAACGCCTCGATTGGATCCAGCCGGGAGGCCTTCCGGGCCGGATAGAACCCGAAAAAGATGCCGACGGCGGCGGAGAAGACGAAGGCGAGGCCGATCGCCTCCGGCGGCACTTCGATGCTCCAGTTCGAGAGGGAGGCGATGACCCGGGCACTGAGCAGGCCGACGCCGATCCCGAGCAGCCCCCCGGCGAGCGCGAGGGTCACGACTTCGACTAGAAACTGCGTGAGGATGTCCCGGCTGCGCGCTCCAACCGCCATCCGGAGCCCGATCTCCCGCGTCCGCTCGGTCACGGAGACGAGCATGATGTTCATGATCCCGATCCCGCCGACCAGGAGCGAGACGGAGGCGATCGCGGCGAGGAGCATCGTCATGACCCGGGCCGATTCCTCCTGAGCGGCGAATAACTCGGAGAGCACCCGCACGTTGAAGTCGTCCTCCTGACCGGGTTGAAGCCGGTGGCGCTGGCGGAGCAGCTCGCGGATCTGGGTCTCCGCCTCCTCCATCAGCGCAGCGTCCTTGACGCGGACGGAGACGGTGCCGACGGCACGGACGTTGGACTGGTTCGCGCCCAACACTTTCTTCTTCGCCGTGGAGATGGGGATCACGATCACGTCGTCCTGATCGTGCCCCCACGCGGAGTGTCCCTTTGGCTCGAGGATACCCACGACCGTGAAGGGGACCTTCTTGATCCGGATCGTCTGGCCGATCGGATCGGTGTCGCCAAACAGGCTCTTCCAGGCCGTCTCGCCGAGGACGGCGACCTTCGTCGCGGCATCCACCTCCTCGGTGCCGAACATCCTGCCGTTTGCGATCTCCCACTCCCGTGCGATGAGATAGTCGGGAGTGACGCCCTGGATGACCGTCGACCAGTTCGCGTTCCCGTAGACGACCTGCGCGGCACCCCGGACGGACGGCGCGGCGACCTCGACGGCCGGGATCTCGACGGCGATCGCTCGGGCGTCCTCCTCGCTAAGCGTCAGCTGCGTGCCGAGCCCCCAGTGGACGCCCCCGGAGGTCCTGGCGCCCGAGAGGATGACGATCGCGTTCGAGCCGAGCGAGCGGATCTGCTCGGCGATCCGGCGCTCGGCGCCCGCCCCGACGGAGATCATCGCGATGACCGCGGCAACCCCCACGACGATCCCGAGCATCGTCAGCACCGTTCGGAGCTTGTGCGCCCCCAGCGCGCCCAGGGCCATCCGGACGCTCGCCCAGAGCGTCACGCGACCTCAGGGCCTCGAAGCCAGTACGGGGCCATGGTCACAACGGCTCAGTGCACGACGACTGCCACGCCATGGGGCCGCGCGGCGACCTTCAGCGCGCCGAGGCTGACACGGCGGCACGCGTCCACGACGGTGACGCTGTCGGACCCTTCGTTCGCGACGAAGAGGATCCCGGCCGGGGTTGCGGCCAGGTGAAATGGCTGGGTCCCGACGGGGACCGAAGCGACCACCCGGCGCTCCTGCAGGGAGACTGCCACCACCGCTCTGAGGCCGTGGTCGCTGAACCACCATTCCGCGCTCGTCGCCGGCACGTGGTTCCCATCCCGGCCCCGCTTCGGGGCATGGAAGGGGTACCTCCCGACGGTGAGCACGTCCAGCACGCGCCGGCTGGCCACGTCGACGTAATGCACCCGGTCGTCGGGGCGGTCGATGAAGCCGGAATTCGTCACCCACACCGTGCGGCCATCCGGGGTCAGGATGACATCGTGGGCGTTCGCGCCCGTGTCGATCAGCGTGACCTTTCGGGTAGCGAGGTCGACGACCCCGACCCGGGGATCCGCGTTCGTGTACGGTCGGTTGGTGACGGTGAACCAGAGCTCCCGGTCGTCCGGCGTGAGCGCGAGGTCATGCTGCGCCCGTCCGAGCCGAATCGTCTCGCGTGTGGCCCCGCGGGCCACGTCGACCACGGTGACGAAGGGCTCTTGCTCCTGGCTCACGAAGAGCGTCCGGCTGTCCGAGCCGAAGAGGACGTCGTGGGGTTGACGGCCGACTCGGATCCTGGCGACCTCGCTGAGTGAGCCCGTGCCGATCAGAGAGACCTCTCCCGAACGCCGGCCGCCGGTGGCCACCCACCGTCCGTCCGGTGAGATCCCGAGGTTGTGCGGCTCGCGGCTGACGGGGATCGTCCGGATCCACCGAAGGTCGGGCACCGGGCCGCGGAAGACGTCCACCGTGTCGGCCTTCAGCGAGGTCACGAAGAGCGTGACCGTCTCTGGGCGGCCGCCGGGGCGGCCAGCAGACCCAGCACGAGCGACATCGCGACGGTCACGCCACCCCAGAGTCGGCTCACTGCACGTCCCCTTACTGTCCCCTGGGAGGCTCCAGAACCCAGATCTCCGTGGCCGCTGGCAGCGCGCCCGGGACCAGGAAAACGCGCCAGCCCGAAAGGCGCTTGACGCGGGGGTAGCCCTCCACGAACCCCCGTTCGTCCTCGATGGACCAGGTCGCCGTGGCGGGAGTCTTGTAGTGGATCGGGATCGCGACGCGGGGATTGAGGCGCTCGAGGACCTGGCGCGCCTGGCGGCCGTCGATGGAGAACTTCCCGCCGACGGGGAGGAGAACGACGTCCACCCGACCCAATGCCTGCAACTGTGCCTCCGTCGGGACGTGTCCCATGTCGCTCAGGTGGGCGACGCGGAGGCTGCCGATATCGAGGGTCACTATCGTGTTCTTCCCGCGGAGGGCGCCTTGCTGATCGTCGTGATACACAGGAATCGAGCTCAGGCTGACGTCCTTGAGCCGGTAGCTGATCGGTTTCCAGTCCCTGCCGCCCTCCGTCAGCCCGCGCAGGACGACGGGGTTCCCTTCGATCAGCCGGGCGTTATTGTGGTCCCCGTGCTCGTGGCTGACCGTCACGATGTCCGCGGCGACCCTGGGCATCGGGTAGCCGATCTCCCCGAAGGGGTCCATCGCCACGCGAACGCCCTGTGAAGAGGTCAGGCGGACGAACCCGTGCCCGTACCACTCGAGGATCACGACGCCCTGGCCCCAGGCCGCCGACGCCCACACCGCCCCGGCGACGATCACGAGCCGCGCCAAGAGCTGCCGCATCACCGCGTTCCTCCTCCACCGCTATCGGGCTGGGTACAGCTGGTAGAGCATCCAATAGACGACGACCCCGGTCACCGACACGTACAGCCAGACCGGGAGCGTCAACCGGGCAATTCGGATGTGACGGTCGAAGCGGGCTCGCAGCGCGCGCGATAGGGTGACCAGCGCCAGCGGCACGATCGTGGCTGCCAGGATGGTGTGGGAGATCAGGATGGTGAAGTAGACCGACCGGATCCACCCCTGGCCCGTGAAGGTCGTCATCCCGGCGTAGTACCGCAGGGTCAGGTAGCT
>CAZDYT010000505.1:0-3643 GCA_964509395.1 uncultured bacterium | reverse complement strand
CGCACTCCCGCCTCCGAGGGAAGCGGCCTCAGCACGAGCTCGCCGTCCAGGTGCTTCAGCACCTCAGCCTTCGCCCGCGTCGGGTCCTGGCGGAGCAGGCCGTCCAGCCGTGCGAGCTTGGCCAGGATCGCCCCGCCCGTCCGTCCCAACCGAGGCCGTCGCCCTGGGTCGCCTGATCGAAGCGCGGGAGCGGGAGCTGGCGAAGGCGCGGATGCTGGCCGGCCGACCCTCAGGCAAATTACCTGAGGGTTCCCAGACCCGCGATCGCGTCGGGAAGGCGGTAGGGATGGCGGGGGTGACGTACGCGCGCGAAGCGGGTGGTCGAGGCGGCCGAGGTGGACTCTCGGCGGTTCGGCGACCTGCCGGCGGCGATGAACGAGGGCCGGCGTGTGGCCGCCCGCACCGCGTTACGGGCCCGCGCGCGCGAGGGGATAGCTTTCCCGCGCCAAACCGGCAGGCGGGGTCCGGAGGCCGCGCGACCGCCGGCCCGGGCGCGGCGACCCTCCCCCTGGCCCGCCGCGCTAGGGTCGGGTACGCTGGGTGCGGTGTCAGCGGGAAGCCAATAATCCCCACCTGTGGGAATCGAAATCTCCCCACCCCCCTCCTGACAGGAGGGCGTGGAAATGATGACCGTCTGCGAGACGACCGTGGCCACCGTGGACCCCGAGATCAATTCACTCGGGGCGGTGGCCATCGGGACGCAGAAGCCGGGGTCCGCCGCCTCGGTCGCCAAGAACTTGGTGCGCGCCCGTCGCCAGGCTGGGGCGCTGTCGGCCAGTCACCTAACCGGCAGAGCAGCTCACTTGAGCGGCTACGGACCCTCTGGCTCCCCGTGGGCGGGCCGCCCCACGGAGTGTACCGTAGAACGGCGGCCCGACGCCGAACCGTTGCACCTCATCGAGACTCTGCGGCCCGCTGCGGGCACTGCGAAGCCCACGCCCACCTGCGGTCCAGGGGTAGCATGTCAGAGGATGTATCGACAATGTACATTGATTAGGAGACACTGACTCATACCGATGCCCTGGATCAGGGGCTTCGTTTGGGACGACGAGAACGTCGCGCACATCGCGCGCCACGCCGTCTCGCCCGAGGAAGTGGAAGAAGCGCTCGCGGCAGAGCCGCTGGTCCTCCGCGGCCCCGACGACCGCTACCTGGCCTATGGGCGCACCGAGAACGACCGGTGGGTGTTCGCCGTCGACGTGACCCGGCCGCGCGGTCGGATCCGGGTGCTCACGGCACGCGACATGACCGGAGGGGAGAGACGGCTCTACCAGCGCAAACGAAGGGGACGATCATGAAAGCCCGTCGCAAGATCCCGGCCGTTCGAGACGATCGTGAAGCTGCGGACTACTGGGCAAAGCACGACTCCGCCGCCTATGCCAAGGACTTGCCGACCGCGGCGCTGAAGGTCTCTCCGGCCCTGCGCCGGCGCGTTGCCGCCCGCGCCAAGAAGCCCGTCACCCTCCGGCTGGAGGAACGCCAGATCGCCGCGGCCAAACGCGCCGCGGAACGGATGAGCCTCCCCTATCAGACGTTGCTGAGGATGTGGATCGCCGAGCGATTGGCGAAGGAGCGCGTGGGGTAACGGGAGCCCGAGCGCGCGAACGCCGCAGGGCAAGGGCCGATGGGGCCCGCGACGCCGACCACATACCAAGGCCCGGTAGTTCGTCGCGCTGACCCTCTTGCTGGCGGCGTCGGCCGCCGCGCAGGCGCCTTCGCCCCTCGGGAGGCTCCTCGACGACCTCCTCCCGCACCGACCCGCCCAGGTGCAGCTCCCTGCCCTGAAGGCCATCGAGGCGAGCGGCAACCGCGCGGCCATCCCGGCGCTCATCGAGCTGCTCCGGTTCGAGCTCGACGTGCCGGGCGAGCGGCACGCGGCCGTGCTCTCGCGGTGGGGGCGGATCTCGGGATGCTGCTGGAGACGGATTCAATGAGCGGATGGGCGCTCTCTGTATAGAGAAGGGAACCTCGCGTGGCGAAGGTTCGCTGTGACGACCCTAGATCGAGGTGATCCAGGAAGAAGGACGGAGACCATCGGGGGTTGAGGCACATGACTGGCATGGGGATGTCAGGAGACGCGCCGGCGGGTGAGACGGTGCTCGGGTGTCTACTTTGTGATATTGTCCGCGGCGATGTGCAGGTGACGAAGGTGGTGGAGACAGAGCAGCTCATTGCGTATGTGGCCCGCAAGGGCGCGGCTCGCGGGCATTGCGTAATCTTCCCGAAGCGGCACACGCCGAGCCTTCACGATGTAGAGGATGCTGTGCTGGCGGAGATGATTGTCACGATCAAGGAGCTCGCTCGCGCGGCGGAGGTCAGCACGTATAACGTGCTCCAGAACAACGGCGCGGCTGCGGGGCAGACCGCGTTTCACGCGCATCTCCATTGGATTCCGCGGTGGAGCGCGAGCGAAGGGCTTCACGTGGACCACGACTGGCCCGGAGGCTTTGACCATAGCGAGATCGTGAAGAAGATCGATTGGGGACTCCGTCGGGTGTCGGACGGAGACTGAGTGCTCAGCGATATCGCTGGGCGTTTGTGTCCTGAGGGGTGAGGCCGAGGAGCGGCAATGCCATGTCGACGATGAACGGCATCGGCCTCAATCGACTGCACCATCTGGTCCTGTGGGTGCCCGAGAGCCGCGATCCGTCGGCGGGGGGCCAGGGAGCAAGCGCATGGAGATGCGGCTGATCAATGAGCTCGTCATTCCGGCTCGCGAAGGCCGAGCCGTGGAGGTCAAGAAGGGCAACATCCTCCGACTGCATATCGTCGAGGCGCCGCAGGTCGGGGATTGCGTCTTCTTCAATGCCCATGATCACAAAGAGATGTTTCATGTCGGCCAGTCCTGGGCGCTGAACCAGTTCCTTGGGACCGGGAATGGCCGAAGCTTCAAGTACTTCTTTTCGAAACCTCCGCGCGAGAACATCATGCTCACGGTGGTCGCGGACACGACCCGGAACCACTGGGGCAACATGGGGGGGCGCTGTAGCCGCCGCATGCTCGAGCTGCGCGACAAGGTGGTCAGCGGACACCGGAGCTGTCAGGAGAACCTCGCGGAAGCGCTGGCCCCGTACGGCATCACGGGCGATGACGTCATCGATGTGTTCAACGTCTTCATGAACGTGGAGCAGGACGGCGACGGGAACTTCCGCATCCATCCGTCGGCGGCGAAGGCAGGTGATTACATTGACCTGCGGGCGGAGATGGACATCCTGGCCGGCATCTCGGCCTGTCCTGCGGACGCTACGCCCACGAACGGATTCCGGCCGAAGCCCCTCGGCGTGAAGATCTTGACTGGGGGGCCGTAGGGCCGGCCGGACGCGGGATCTGCCACGAAGACGCCAAGCGGAGAGATGCTCGGTGCAGGTTGGACCCGGGGAGGAGGATGGCGGCCATCGCAGTCCTAGACTGACTCGAGGCCTCACTGCACGGACCGTGGTGAGACCGAGACTTGGCAAAGACCTGATCAAGTTCGCCTCTTCGGTGGGACTCTGCCTCCGACCCCGGCGGCACCATTCGTGCGCTGCGCAGATCACCGGTACGCCGCAGCAAGGACTCCGGCAAGCGTGCCATCCCCCGAACGAGCGGCAGGGAGGACGAGCGTGATTCCTGACGCCCGAGCAGCTCGCGAGGGTGGCGCAGG
>CAZDYT010000504.1:0-3646 GCA_964509395.1 uncultured bacterium | reverse complement strand
GCCGAGTACCTGATCGAAAAAAGGGGGCTCATGGACGAGTGGAAGAGGCGCAGGGCACGAAGGCCCAGGTCAGCCCGGACACGGGGCGGCAGTATCCGCTGACGCCGCTTCTACACCGAGCAGGAGGGCGACTGCGGGACCCCCGCCGAGGCCCGAGCCGAGGGGTGGGGGGCCGCAGCGTGAGGATTCAACCGATCCGCCCCGGTGCCGAGGGCCGTAGAAGCTCCAGAGGGTGGCATGCGCCATCGATCGATCCGGCCTCTTTCCGCGGCCGCTCGACGTCATGGCACTCGTGAGCTTCAAGTCGTGACACTTGGCCCGCCATAGCCAACCGGCCCCTAATACGTGAAGATCCTGATCGTAGACGAGGACCCGGTGGTGGCCGCCCTCATCGCCGAGTCCGTTCGGATGCAAGGTCATGAGAGTTTGGTTGCCCATGATGCCCAGAGGGCGTTGCAACTCGTCGAATCGGCATCACCGGACGCTGTTTTTCTCGATCTGGAGATATCAGCACCGAACGGTGTCGAGGTCCTCAAGCGGATCCGGCAGAGCCGTCAGACTTTGCCGGTGATCGTGTTTTTCGGAGAAGCCAGCCGCGAGACGGTTGCCGAAGCGCGGCGTCTTGGTATCACAGACGTTGTGGAAAAGCCAATTGCGCTCGCACGCCTGGGCGAGGCTCTCGCTCAGCTTAAGAAACGCTAGGCTGAGCGGTCGACTTGTTCTGTCACAGGGTGATGCCCGGGCGTGCTCGCTGCAGCTTCGTGAAGGAGCGGCTCAGACGATGCGCGGCAGGCCCCTCGGCGACGATCGCCGGGACCTGTGGAACGGAGCTGGCCGTAACGGTGAGCGCAGGCCCTCGCGGGGTGCGCAAAGTGACGGGCGTTGTCATGCCGCGAGCAGGGACGAGACGGCCTCTGGGGCGCGAGAGGGCGTGTCGGTGAGGGTCGTCGCGTCGCCGGATGTCGATCGCGGGGGAGCCCTCGCACATCGGCCCGGCGGAGTGGACGACGACCGGCAGGCGGCTACGGGCTGAGCGTGGCCAGCTGCGCGCGCACCCGCCCCAGGTCGGCCTGGCCGGCCCAGCCCGCCGATCCGCGGGTCTGACGGGGTACCGGGTCTGGAAGGACGACATCGACTACTTCGCGGTCCTGCCGCATGGTGGCGTGCGGGGGTGAAGAGCTGTTGTCATGCGGGGAGCACCCAGGAACACCGCGAATGCGTTTTGAGCAAGCGTCTCGGCGGGCTTGACCCGGCCAACGCGCTTAGCGCGGAATCAGGACCCGATTGCCCCCTTCTTCTCTCGCGCGCCTCATTAAAACACTGGCCTGACGCAACACGTCTCTCCCGGTTGTCGCAGTCCGCGGATAGCACGCGCCTCCCCCACTCACCGTCAGGCGCCACTCCTTTCCCGCAAAGCGCAATTGACCACGCCTCACATCTTCTGTCACGCGGCTGAAGATCTGCGGCAAGGTCGGAGTTTCTGCGTCGATCAAGAGCATGCCGATCGAGGAAGGACGGAATGTCGTCACAACATCCGTCGCGCGGAGCCGGCGAGCCGCCAACTCGGCGACATTCTTGACCAAGTCACCGCCGTTGTCAGTAGGCCCCGCATCGAGCCCGATAAAAAGAAGCGAGACGCAATATTGGAGCCTAGCCGCTTTGTGGGTCTCTAGTTCGAATACCAACATGAAGACATCTTGCTCCACGACCTTCTGTCCGTCGAGATTTCGACCATCACGCGCCCATTCCCCTTGATCGCTCATCGACCGTACACCGATCCTGTGGCTAGCGCGGCTCCCGGAGTCGTCAGGTGCTGTAAGAGGTAGAGCTCGCTGACCCGAGCCAGGTGGACTAGCCAAGACCGGGCACGAGAGCCGACCTCACCAACCAGTGCAGTGCCCCGTAAGTTCGGAACCCCCTGCGGACGCAGCGGATAGCACTTGAAGGTCCACCGGAAGGGGGAGCTGTTCGATCGCGATGACGCGGCCGAAGGCGTAATTCCGGGCCGCCATGGCGAGGCAGGTCGCGAGGTGGCGAGAGGGCGCATGGCCAGTGACTGCGCGGCCAGCACAAAGCGGGCGGGGCGGCGGGCGTCGATCAACCGGTTCAACCGATCCCGGGCAGGCGTCCGCGCCGCGGGCGCACCCAGTCCAGAGCGCGGCCGACCACTCGCGCAACGGCTTTGGTGTCGAGCCCCCGCACCGGCAGGTCATAGCGGGCTCGCACGGCGCCCCCCGTGCCAGTCTGTCCCGCTCTACACAGGTGGTGCAGCACTTGGCCGTCGCTGGGTGTCAGTCGGATGGTCATCTCGGGCCCCGACCATCGAGGCTGGACCTTTTTTGATCTCTTCCCTGTTCACATGCCCCCTCCAGGATCCGTCATCGGAGGGGGACAGCGGATTCATGGGACAGGGGCCTACGCCATGTGACCCACTGGGACCGAATTCTGAAAAAGTTTCTCCACGATAAGACATCTAGGTTCAGTCTCTCACGCCGATACGCTTGAGACAGCTCCCCTCACCAGGCCACTTCGCGTGGCACCCCACGCGACCGCGTGCAGCTTTCTGGGATGCAGAGCGAACAGGCTCCTCCACGCCCAGCGCGCTCGGAGTTGAAGCGCCTCATAGCGACCTCAACGGCGAGGCGTTTCTAGCTCGGTTACATTCGGCGTGCCAATGTGTGGTGGACCCACTGTCAAGGGTCACCCAATTCTCCCCACTCGGGGTCATCGAAATGTCCCCACCCTCCAGGTGTTTAGGTGGTGGCCTCGACCGATTTGAGGAGGCCGGGCCTTGAGCTTGTCCTTCAGCCGGTATGAGTTGCCCCGGATGTTGAGCGTGATCGCGTGATGGAGGATCCGGTCCAGGATGGCCGTGGCGATGATTCGGTCGCCGAAGACGTCCCCCCAGCTGCCGAAGTTTTGGTTGCTCGTGATCATCGGCCCCCGCTCATAGCGGCGGCTGACGACCTGGAAGAGGAGGTCGGCGGTGCGGGCGTCGTAGGATGAGGTAACCGAGTTCGTCCAAGACGGGGAGCCCGCGCTGGCTGTATAGGTGAGGCGTCGGGCGAGGCCGCGGGCGGAGTCCTGGCTCCCGAGGTCGAGCAGGAGCTGGGCGGCGGTGGTAAAGAGAACGTGATGCCCCGCCGGGACCCCCTGGTGGGCGATGTTCTGAGCGATCAGCGTCTTGCCGAGCCCCTGGGCAGCGACCAGGACGAGGTTGCGGCCGGCGGCGAGGAACTCGAGGTGGAGGGCGGCCTCGGCGGCGGCCCGGTCGATACGTTTGGGCCAGGCCCAGTCGAAGGCGTCCATCGGGGTGAAGCGGCCGAGGCGACTGCGGAGGAGACGTCGCTCGCGAGCCAGACGCGTTCCCCAAACGGCTCGGCCGACTCGAATGAGGCCACGACCCGGCTGCCGCGCAAGGCCCAGCGGCGCCGGACCACGGGCACGCGCCCGATGTAGAGCACGGCGACTTTGCTCTCCATCGCATTCCGGGTCGCGCGGTTCCGCACCCCCGTCCGATCCAGCTGGATGACGTGACTCTGTTCCACTGGCGGCGTCGCGGCGCCTTCCACGCCCGGCAGGCGGTTGTCGAGCGCCACCCGCAGCCAGCCGTCGAGCGAGGGCGCGCCCACGGTCTGCAGCACGA
>CAZDYT010000503.1:0-3647 GCA_964509395.1 uncultured bacterium | reverse complement strand
CAGCTCGAGCGTTGGGGCGAGCGGGTGGGCGTCCCGGTGGTCAAGCAGGGACCTGGCGCCGATCCCTCCGCGGTGGCCTTCGACGCGGTGAAGGCCGCCCAGGCCCGGCGGGTCGACGTCCTGATCGTCGACACGGCGGGACGGCTCCACACGAAGACGAACCTGATGGCCGAGCTGCAGAAGGTCAAGCGCGTCATCGGCCGGCAGGTCCCGGGCGCCCCGCACGAGATCCTGCTGGTGCTCGATGCGACGACCGGCCAGAACGGGATCGCCCAAGCGCGACTCTTCCACGAGGCCCTCACCCTGACGGGCCTCGTCCTCACGAAGCTCGACGGCACGGCCAAGGGTGGCATCATCGTCCGCATCGCGCGGGAGCTCTCGTTGCCGATCAAGCTCGTCGGGACGGGCGAGCGGCCGGAGGATCTCGCCCCCTTCGACCCCGAGGCGTTCGTCGCCGCTCTCGTCGGAGCCTGACGTGGGCGACCGCGCCCGGGACGCGCACTGGATGGCGCGCGCGCTCGCGCTCGCGGTCCGCGGGCTCGGGCTCACCTCGCCGAACCCGGCCGTGGGCGCCGTCCTCGTTCGGGACGGGAGGGTCGTCGGCGAGGGCGCGCACATGCGGGCGGGCGGCCCACACGCAGAAGCCGCCGCGCTCGCCGCAGCCGGGGAGGCCGCCTGCGGCGCGACGTGCTACGTGACGCTCGAGCCGTGCGCCCATCAGGGGCGAACGCCGCCGTGCGCCGACGCCCTCGTCGCCGCGGGTGTCGCCCGCGTGGTGGCGGCCTGCCAGGACCCGAACCCCCTCGTGGACGGCCAAGGGCTCGGACGTCTTCGGGCCGCCGGAGTCGAGGTGGTGACAGGCATCGCGGAGACCGAGGCGCGGGCGCTGAACCGGGCCTTCTTCGCGTTCGTCCGGACCGGGCGGCCTCACGTCACGCTCAAATCCGCGATGACGCTCGACGGGAAGATCGCTGCCTGGGACGGGACCTCCCGCTGGATCACCGGCGAGGCCGCCCGCGAGGAGGCCCACCGGATGCGATTCGCGGCGGACGCCATCCTCGTCGGGATCGGGACGGTGCTCCGCGACGACCCCGAGCTCACCGTCCGGCTGTCCGACGCACCGCCGAAAGAGCCGTTCCGCGTGGTGGCCGACAGCCGGCTTCGGACGCCGCTGGGTGCGCGGCTCCTGCGGGCCGGGGACCCCTCCCGCACGATCGTCGCGTGCCCCGCCCCCGCCCCGGCTCGGCGGGCGGCCGCCCTGCGGGCCCGAGGGGTGCGCGTGCTGGAGCTGCCCCGGCAGGACCGACGCGCCGATCTCCATGCGCTCCTCGGCGCGCTGGCAAAGCTCGACGTGGTCGCGCTCCTCGCCGAGGGCGGGGCCGAGCTGGGCGCCGCCTTGCTGGATGCCGGCCTCGTGGACCGGATCGCCTTCTTCGTGGCCCCGCGGCTCCTCGGCGGGCGCACGGCGCCGGGGCCGGTGGGGGGCGTTGGGCGCGCCCTCAAGGAAGCGCTGAGCGTAACCGGCCTGACTTACCGGACGATCGGTGAGGATCTTTTGGTCGAGGGAGACGTGGCCCACTGATGTTTACCGGGCTCGTCGAGGCTCTGGGCTACGTCGAGGACCTGGCGCGGGACGGCGCCGGCCGGCGGCTCGCCGTCCGAGCGCCGGCCGAGCTGGCGGCGGAGCTGGGGGCCGGAGAGAGCGTCGCGGTGAGCGGCGTATGCCTGACCGTCGTCGCCGTCGAGCCCGCCCGGCTCGCCTTCGATCTTGCGGAGGAGACCCTTCGGGTGACGACGCTCGGAGCCTTACGCCCGCAAGAGCCGGTGAACCTCGAGCGCCCCCTGCGGCTCGGGGCGCGTCTGGGCGGACACTTGGTCCTCGGTCACGTGGACGGGGTGGGACGCGTCACCGCGGTCGCCCCCGAGGGCGCGGGCCGCCGGCTGACGATCGAGGTGCCGCCCGCCCTGCGGCCGTTGCTGATCCCGAAGGGCTCCGTGGCCATGGACGGGGTCAGCCTGACCATCGCCGACCTGGGCGAGATGGAGTTCACGGTCGCCCTGATCCCGCACACCCTCGCGGTGACGACGCTGGGGGTGCGCCAGCTCGGTGCGCGGGTGAACCTCGAGACGGACGTGCTCGGCAAGTACGTGCGGGCGCTTCTGCCGGGAGGAGGAGAGGCGCGCGAGTTCCTCGAGCGCCACGGGCTCATGGCGCCGGCGCGGGAGGGCGGACGATGACCCAGGCTTCCGACGACGACCGGGCCGAGCGGCTGCGGTTCGCCTCCGTCGGGGAGGCGATCGAGGAGATCCGGCAGGGCCGGATCGTGATCGTGGTCGACGACGAGGACCGGGAGAACGAGGGCGACCTCGTCATGGCAGCCGACCGGGTGACACCCGAGGCCGTGAACTTCATGGCGACCCACGGTCGCGGCCTGATCTGTGTCCCCCTGACGGGGGAGCGGCTGGACGAGCTGCGGATCCCGATGATGGTGACCGACAACACGGCGCTGATGGGAACGGCCTTCACGGACAGCGTCGACGCCAAGCGCGGCGTCACGAGCGGCACCTCCGCCTACGACCGCGCCGTAACCGTTCGCGCCCTGGTCGATCCCTCGACGCGCCCCGAGGACCTGGCGCGGCCGGGCCACGTCTTCCCGCTGCGGTCCATGCTCGGCGGCGTGCTCCGGCGCGCCGGACACACGGAGGCCGCGGTGGACCTCGCGCGGCTCGCGGGGTGTTCGCCAGCCGGCGTGATCTGTGAGGTCATGGACCGCCAGGGCGGGATGGCCCGGGTCCCGGACCTCATGGGGCTCGCCGAAGAGCACGGGCTCCGGATCATCACGATCAAGGACCTGATCCGGTACCGCATGCAGAAGGACAAGCTGGTCCGACGCGCCGCCACGACGATGGTGCCGACGCCGTACGGAACGTTCACGGCCATCGCGTACGAGACGACGGTAGACGGCCGAGTGGTTCCGGCCCTCGTCATGGGGGAGATCCGCGGCGACGACCCCGTGCTCGTCCGGGTCCACTCCGAGTGCCTGACCGGAGACGTCTTCCAGTCGCTGCGCTGCGACTGCGGCGACCAGCTCCGGAAGGCGCTGACGATCATCGCGGCGGAGGGGCGCGGGGCGCTCGTCTACATGCGGCAGGAGGGCCGCGGCATCGGCCTGCTGAACAAGATACGCGCCTACGAGCTGCAGGATCAGGGCAAGGACACCGTCGAGGCCAATGAGGCCCTGGGGTTCAAGGCCGACCTGCGCGACTACGGCATCGGCGCGCAGATCCTGGTGGACCTGGGAGTCCGCCGGATGCGTCTTCTGACGAACAACCCCAAGAAGATCGTGGGGCTCGAAGGGTACGGGCTCACGGTCGCCGAGCGGGTGCCGATCGAGATCCCGCCGTCGGAGCAGAATCGCTTCTACCTCCAGACCAAGCAGGCCAAGCTGGGCCACCTGTTCACCTCGTGGCCCTGAGACGGCCGAGAGAAGACGCGGACCCGCGGATGCACCCACGGCTTGAGTCGTTTTGGGGGGGGAGGCAGGCCCGATCCGTTCGCCGGCCGGGATGGACCGAGCGAACGACCCGGCTCGGCCGGGAGGGCCGTAAGAGGGGGGCAGAGCCCTCCTCGGAGCGGGGATGATGGC
>CAZDYT010000502.1:0-3665 GCA_964509395.1 uncultured bacterium | reverse complement strand
GAGATCATCGCCTACGAGGAGCTCGGCTTCTGCGCGAAGGGCGAGGGCGGGGCCTTCGTCGAGAAGGGGCTCTCGGACTACGGCGGCAAGGTCGTGGTGAACCCGCGGGGCGGGCTCATCGGCTGCGGCCACCCGCTGGGCGCGCCGGGGACCGCCCAGGCGGCCGAAATCTTCTGGCAGCTCCGCGGCGAGGCCGGCGCGCGGCAGGTGCCCGAGGCGAAGCTCGGGCTCACCCACAACAACTCCGGGATGGGCGAGCACGTCGTCGTGATCTACGGGAGGGAGGCGGCGTGATCGCGCTCGCCCACCCGCGGCTGCCCTCCGGCGGCCGGCTCTGGGGCGCGAGCCGCCCGGGCTACCCGAGCGTGCCGGCGACGCCCCGCGAGGTCGAGCGGGGCGTCCGGGAGTGGGTGGGGGCCGGCGTCGAGGCCGTCGTGAGCCTGATGGAGGATGCCGAGCTCGCCGCGCTCTGCCCGGGCTACCTCGACGCGCTGCGCCGCCATGACCTCGAGCTGCTCCGCTTCCCGATCCCGGACTTCGGCGCCCCGACGGACGCCAGGGCCTTCTGCGGGTTGGTGATGGACGCGCGCGAGCGGCTCGCCCGGGGGCAGGGGGTCCTGGCGCACTGTAACGCCGGACTGGGGCGGACGGCGATCTTCCTCGCCGCGCTCCTCAAGGGCGGCGGCTACCCCGGGGATCCCGTCGAGGAGATCCGCCGCATCTACCAACCGGACGCCATGCGCGGGGCCGGGCAGGAGGCCTTCGTCCGCGGCCTCTTGTTCCCGCCGAACGGGGGGCCCTGATGCGCCGGACCGCGCTCATCGTGCCGCTCGCCTTCGGCCTTCTCGCGGCGCCGCTCGCGCCGGGGGCGGAGGAGGCGTCGAAGGTCCCGCGGATCGGGGTGCTCTGGCCCACCACCGCCGGCTCGCCCCGGATCGAAGAGTTCCGGCAGGGGTTGCGCGCGCTGGGGTACGTCGAGGGACGGAATCTCCTGATCGAGTACCGCTACGCCGAGGCCGACCTCGATCGCCTCCCGGGCCTCGCGGCCGAGCTGGTGCGTCTCCCGGTGGACGTCATCGTCGCGCTGAGCACGCTCGTGGCGTGGCCCGCCAAGGACGGCACGACGACGATTCCCATCGTCATGGTGAGTGGCGACCCGGTGGGGGCGGCGCTGGTCCTAAGCCTCGCACGGCCGGGGGGAAACGTCACCGGGCTGAGCTTCTCGTCCCCGGAGGCCGCCGCGAAACGCCTGGAGCTCCTCAAGGAGCTTCTGCCCGGCCTCGCGCGCGTGGCCGTGCTCTGGCATGCGGACGGGCCGGCCAAGGTTCGGGAATTCCAGGCGACCGAGGTGGCCGCCCAGGCCTTGGGGATCGAGCTTCACTCCCTGGAGGTACGCGCCCCCGACCTCGATTTCGACGGCGCCCTCGGCGCCGTCACCACGGGCCGGGCGGACGCGCTCCTCACGCTGGGCAATCCCGTCACCCTGAGCCAGCGCACCCGGATCGTGGCCTTCGCGGCGGACAGCCGGCTGCCGTCGGTGTACGACTCGCGGCAGTTCGTGGAGGCCGGCGGGCTCCTCTCGTATGGACCGGATTTTTCCGACCTCTACCGCCGCGCCGCCACCTACGTCGACAAGATCCTCAAGGGCGCCAGGCCGGGCGACCTGCCCGTGGAGGGACCCACGAAGTTCGAGCTGGTCATCAATCTGAAGACCGCCAAGGCCCTCGGCCTCGCGATCCCCCAGCCTCTCCTCCTCCGCGCCGACCACGTGATCCAGTAGGCCGAAAGGGGGGGGCAACGGCTGCGGGGCCGTGGCGTCATTGACACCATGGAGCTTCCGTGCCATCCTCTTCGTCGGGGGTGACCGACATGCCGCGACCGATGGAGTCCTCGCCAAAGCGACCGCGGATCAGCATTGACGTGTTGCCCGAGGTGCGGCGTCGCCTTCGGCTGGCAGCGGCCAAGCGCGATCTCACCGTGCGACAGTACGTGCTGGAGGCGATCGAGGAGCGGCTCCGCGAGGATCTGGGGGATGACGGCGAAGGGGTGTTCGCTTTGACGGCGAAAGCGGACCTGGTCCTGGCGGAATTGTGGGATAACCCGAGAGACGCGGAGTATGACCGCCTCTAGCCGGGGTGATGTCGTGCTCGTCGGCTTTGTGTTCAGAGACGAGTCGGGAAAGAAGCTCCGCCCGGCAGTCGTCATCAGTTCTGGCGGGTACAATCGAGCTCGGCAGGAAGTGATCGTGGCGGCTATCACCAGCAACGTCAGGCGGCGCCTCTTCGGGGACCATCTGATCAAAGACTGGAAGGGAGCGGGATTGCTCTTCCCCTCCTTGGCGACCGGAATCTTTCGAACGGTCAAGCGAGGCATGATCGAACGGAAACTGGGCACCATGCCGGGACCCGACATGGAAGCCATTGGCCGGGAGCTGCGGCGGGCGCTCGGCTTCTGATCCCAGGGCCCGCCCGGTCTATGGGGACGGAATGAGCGAGCCGTCACGTGCCTCCGGAGAGTCGGCGGCGGCGCCGATCTACCTCCGGGCGGTGGACCCGTTCCCGCTTGAGTCGCCGGACTTCAACAAGCTCCACGAGTTCTACGCCTACCTCGCCGTCGAGCGCCTGACGACGACGCGCTGCAAGGGGTGCGGCCGCATCGACTGGCCGCCCCGCGGCTTCTGCCCCGCGTGCAAGGGAGACGCCTACGATTGGGTCGACCTCCCCCACGAGGGGCGCGTCCACGGCTTCACGGTCCAGGAGACCGGCGTCCCGGCCGGCTACCCGCGCCCGCTGATCTTCGCGATCGTGGAGGTCGCGGGGCTCCGGATCTTCGCCCCGCTGGTCGACGTCGCCGACCCTGCCCGGCTGGCGATCGGCGTGCCCGTCCGGTTCACGCGCCTGCGCGTCGCCGACGACCCCCAGGGGAAGCCGCGCTACCTGCCGGCCTTCACGCCCGCGGAGGCGGCCTCGTGAGCGATCGGCCCCTCAAGGTCCTGATCGCCAAGCCCGGCCTCGACGGGCACGACCGCGGCGCCAAGGTAGTGGCGCACGCCCTCCGGGACGCCGGGCTCGAGGTGATCTACTCCGGCCTCAAGCGCACGCCCGAGGAGATCGTCGCCGAAGCCGTCCAGGAGGACGTGGAGGTGATCGGCCTCTCGATCCTGTCGGGGGCCCACGTGACGCTCACGCGCAAGGTCCTCGACCGTCTGCGCGAAGCAGGGGCCGACGACGTGGCGGTCGTCGTCGGCGGAACGATCCCCGCGAAGGACACGGAGGCGCTCGAGGCCGTGGGCGTCCGCCGGGTCTTCCCGATGGGCACGCCCTTGCCCGAGATCGTCGCCTTCTTCAAATCCTTTCACCGAGGAGAGCGCTGATGGCTGAGGAGTCCGCGAAGCAGGGCGAGCGCAAGCTCCGGGACGTGACCTACCTCGACGGGATCGCGGTCAAGCCGGTCTACCGGCCCCCCGATCTCGCCGGGTTCGACTACGCGCGGGACCTCGGCGAGCCCGGCGAGTACCCGTTCACCCGTGGGATCCATTCCCACATGTACCGGGCGCGCGTCTGGACGATGCGCCAGTACATCGGCTTCGGCACGCCGCGCGAGACGAACGCCCGCTTCAAGTACCTGATGGCGCACGGCCAGGACGCGCTCAACGTCGCCTTCGA
>CAZDYT010000501.1:0-3672 GCA_964509395.1 uncultured bacterium | reverse complement strand
GCTCCAACCGCCGGGCCGGGTCCAGGCTCTGTATGCCGTGCAGGGTCGTCCCGTGCATCAGCAGGTGGTATTCGGCCGAGCGATCGAGGGTCACGCGATTGATCCCGAAGAAGCTGCGCTCGGCGTACAACAGCCGCCCCTCCTCGCCGCTATAGAGCGTGCCCGCGAGGAGGATCGCGCCGATGCCCAAGCCGAATCGGATCGGCCGGCGCGAAAAGCCGTAGCAGAGGAGCACGAGGAATCCGAACACGAGACCCATATGGGCGGCCGGCGAGTCGCCACGCTGCACCAGGATGACGAGGGCGGCCGCCAGTACTCCGAGGGCGAGCGGCAGCGCGACGTCCAGGAGACGCTGGAGGGGCCGGACTGGGACCGCCGTCGGGCGCCGGGCCAGGAGACACGCGAGTACCAGCGTGATCTGGTACTCGAGGACCGTGGTGAAGATCAAGGGCGCGATCAACGCGGTGAAGACTCCGCCCAGGACGCCGCCCAGCGACAGCCAGAGGTAGAACTCGGTGAGATGGCGGGTCGACGGTCGGTCTCGTGCCAGCTCGCCGTGGCAGACCATCCCGACGACGAAAAGCGCCAGCGGATGGGGCAGAAGCACCAGGGCGAGGGGCCCGGTCGCGCGCGAGAGAAGGACGAGAACGAGCGGGAGCATGACGATCGGCAGCGCCTCGACCATCAAGCGGTGCGGCAGCAGGGGCTTCTGCGCGAAGACCAGGATGAACGTCAGCAGGTAGATTGCCAGCGGTATGACCCACAGGAGCGGGATGGCCGCGATGTCGGTGGAGAGGTAGGTCGTCACGCTCAGCATCAGGCTCGATGGGACGAAGGACAGGAGCACCCAGCGGAGACGCCGGCCGGCCGTGAGGCCAGGAGCCTCGGGGACCTCGATCGGGGGATCAGAGATCACGCCCACGGATCGCGTCACGCTCGCTGGCGACCGCCAGAGGCTCGCCGCACAGCCGAGCGCCAGGACGACGAGCAGGGCGTAGCCGGCCGTCCAGAGCCGGCTCTGGGCGGCAAGGCCGAGATACGGCTCGACGAGGGCCGGGTAGCTCAAGAGGGCCAGCATGCTGCCGAGGTTGCTGGCCGCGTAGAGGAAGTACGGGTCGGCAGAGGCGCCGTGCCCGGTCAGGCTGAACCACTTCTGGAAGAGGGGCGTGCTCGTGGAGACCGCAAAGAAGGGCAGCCCCACCGTCACCACCATCAGCAGGAGCAGCCACGGAATCGGGTTGCCGTGGCTCGGCGGGGTCCAGCCGCGGGGAACGCCGACCGGCAGAAGCAGCAGAGGGAGCAGCAGGACAACGAGATGGATCACGACCTGACGCCGGAGGGGAAGCCGCGCGGTCGTCGCGTGCGCATAGCCATACCCCGCGAGCAGGGCTGCCTGATAGAACACCACGGCGGTGTTCCAGACCGCCGGTGCGCCGCCGAGCAGCGGCAGGGCCATCCGCGCGAACATCGGCTGGACGAGGAAGAGCAGCGTCGCGCTCAGGAAGATGGTGACGGCATAGATGATCAGCACGGGGTGGTCGCTTCGTCTCGGTGGCTCCCGGACAGGACCCAAGCGTAAGCCAGGACCGCCTCGGATTCCTAACATTTCCGATCGGGGGCGAATGCCGCGGCGGGTCGGGCGGCGTCGCGGGGTGGACGGCGGTTCGGGTAGAATTCGTACGAGGAGAACACGCATGGTCAATCGGGAGCGGCTGAAGGCGCTGCTGCTCGACCTGGTGCGGATCTCGAGCCCCTCGCGGCGCGAACACGAGGTAGCGGCGCGACTTCGGACGGAACTGGAGGCTCTGGGGGCCGAGGTGGTCGTGGACGACGCCGGCGAGAAGGTCGGAGGCACGACGGGCAACGTCATCGCCCGGGTCCCAGGCACCGCCCCGAACGCGCCCCCTCTGCTGCTTTCGGCGCACATGGACACGGTGGTGCCGTGCGAGAACATCCGGCCGCTGGTCGAGGGAACCGTCCTCCGGACGGACGGGACGACGGTTCTGGGCGGTGACGACAAGTCGGGATGCGTGATCATCGTCGAGGTGCTCCGGAGCCTCCGGGAGCGCCAGGTGCCGCACGGCGACGTAGAAGTGGTCTTCACCATCTGCGAGGAGGGGGGTCTCCTGGGCGCCAAGCACGTCGACGTGTCGCGGCTCCGCGCCCGGCACGGCCTGGTCCTCGACTGCGACGGCGCGGGGGAGCTGGTCACCCAGGGTCCGGCCGCCGACAGGATGGTGTTCCGCGTTTACGGTAAGGAGGCGCATGCCGGCGTCGCGCCGGAAGCCGGGATTTCCGCGATCCGCGTGGCGGCGGAGGCGATTGCGGCGATGCGCCTCGGGCGGATCGACGCCGAGACCACGGCGAACCTCGGCTTCATCGAGGGCGGGCTCGCCACGAACATCGTCCCGCCGACCGTCGTCGTCCGCGGCGAGGCGCGGAGCCGCGACCTCCGGAAGCTCGAGGCGCAGACGGCCCACATGCGCGAGTGCTTCGAGGAGGCCGCGCGGCGTCACGAGGTCCGCGCCGGGAGCGAGACCATCCGGGCGCGCGCCGAGACGGAGATCCACCGGGAGTACGACCTCCTGAACCTCCCGGCCGACGCGCGGATCGTGCGGCTCGTGCGTGAAGCGGCCGGCGGGCTGGATCGCGACTTCCAGGTGCGGGCCACCGGGGGCGGTTGCGACGCGAACGTGTTCAACGGCAGAGGCCTCCAGGTGGCCAACCTCGGGACCGGGATGCGCGAGATTCACACGGTGAAGGAGTGGCTGGACCTCCGAGATGTCGAGGCTGCGGCGGAGCTGGTCGCCGAGGTGGTCCGGCTGAACGCGGAGCTACCCGCGTAGCGAGGCGCCGCCGGCGTGCGGGTGTGGACGGAGCGCGACTACTACGCCATCCTCGGGGTGGCGGAGACGGCGACCGAAGAGGGGATCAAGCGCGCGTACCGCCGCCTCGCCCTGCAACATCACCCTGACCGCAACCGCGGTGACAAGGGAGCCGAGGAGCGCTTCAAGGAGCTCAGCGAGGCCTACGCGGTCCTCGTGGCCCCGGGGCGCCGGCGCGAGTACGACGGCCTGCGCCGGGCGCGCGCGGCGGGCACGCGGGCACAGGAGCCGCGCTGGCGGGAGGAGGACCTCTTCCGCGACCTCTTCACGGATCCCCGAACCGCCTCGGTCTTCGACGAGCTCGGACGCGAGGGGGCGCGCCTGGGACTCCGCTTCAACGAGGCATTCCTGCGCGACGTCTTCTTCCGCGGCCAGGGTATCGTCGTGATCGGCCCGTTTGGGATCCGGTGGATCGGAGCGTTCGGCCCGAGAGCGCCTGGCGAGCGCATCCCAGGCGGCGGGTTCGACCGGGCCAGGGGAGACCTCGTGCCGTCGCTGCCGGGCTTCCTCGGCTGGCTCTGGGGGCGCGTCAAGGACACGCTGGCGGCACCGCTGCGCGTCCTCAATCAGGCCCTTCCGCTCCCGGGGCGGTCACGCCGGGGCGACGTCGAGTACGAGATCGCCTTGCCCGCCGAGGAGCTCCGGGATGGCGGGCGCTATCGGCTGACCATCCAGCGGGCCGGCCGGACGGAAGAACTGCTGGTCCGCGTGCCCGCGGGCATCCGCGTGGGGACGCGCCTCCGCCTTCGAGGCAAGGGAGAGCTGGGCGCCGACGGGACGCCCGGCG
>CAZDYT010000500.1:0-3677 GCA_964509395.1 uncultured bacterium | reverse complement strand
GCCTTCATCTACCTCTTCGGGCGCCGCGGCTCCATCACCCACGGGCTCCTCGGGCTCGACACCGGGGCCTTCTTCGGGCCCCTCGGCGTCGGCGCTGCGCAGGTCATGGCGTTCACGCCCATCGCGTTCCTCGTCCTCTCGGGCGTCGTGCGGGCCCTCGACGTCGCCCTCGAAGAGGCGGCGCAGACGCTCCGCGCGACCCCGGCGGCGCTGCTGCGCACGGTGACCTGGCCGCTCCTCCGGCCGGGTCTCGCCAACGCGATGCTGCTCGTGATGATCGAGAGCCTGGCCGACTTCGGGAACCCGCTCCTCCTCGGCGGGGGCGTGCCGTTTCTCGCCACGGAGGTCTTTTTCGCCATCGAGGGCCGGTTCGACCCCCACGAGGCGGCCGTCTACGGGGTGGTCCTGCTCGGGCTCGCGCTCGGGCTCTTCCTCGTCCAGCGGCGCTGGCTGGGCGAGGTCTCCTTCGTCACCGTCACGGGGCGACCGACGGCGGGCCGCCCGGTGCCGCTGCCGCTGGCGCTCGAGGCCGGCTTCACCGGTCTGTTCGTCGCGTACGCCATCCTCGCCGCGCTCCTCTACGGCTCGCTCTTCCTGGGGGGCTTCGTGCGTGTCTGGGGGATCGACCACCGCGTCACCCTCGTCCACTATCGGGCCCTGGCGACCGCGGGCCTCCCCGTCCTCTGGGAGACAGCGCGGCTCGCCGCCGTCGCGGCCGTGCCCGCGGCGCTCCTCGGCTTCCTCATCGCCTACCTCACGGTGCGGCACCGGTTCGTCGGGCGCGGGACCCTCGAGTTCTGCGCGCTGCTCTCGTACGCCGTCCCCGGCACCGTCATGGGGATCGGGTACATCCTGGCCTTCAATCAGGGGGGCCTCCGACTCACCGGGACCGCCGCGATCCTCGTCCTCGCGTTCCTGTTTCGCGGGATGCCGGTCGGCGTGCGCGGCGGGATGGCGGCCCTGGCCCAGGTCGACCCCGCCCTCGAGGAAGCCTCGGCACTGCTGCGCGCGGGCGTCCCGAACACGCTCCGGCGCGTGCTCCTGCCCCTGGTCCTGCCGGCGATCGTCACCGGCCTCATCTACTGCTTCGTCCGGGCCATGACCGCGGTGAGCCAGGTCATCTTCCTCGTCTCCCCCGGCCACGACCTCGCGACCGTGCTCCTCCTCTCGTGGGCCGAATACGGCCACCTCGGCCGCGGGGCTGCCCTGGCCTCCCTGCTCGTGGTCTTTCTGGCGGTCATCATCCTGCCCGCCGAGCGCCTGGGGCGCCGCCTCCGGCCCCAGGCGGTCGGGGGCGGCGGCTAGCGCGATGGGCCGGGCCCGCGTCGTCCTGGACCGGATCTCGAAGCGCTTCGGGACGACGGTCGCAGCGGACGACGTCACGCTCACCGTGGAGCCGGGCGAGTTCCTGACGCTCCTGGGCCCGTCGGGCTGCGGCAAGACGACGACGCTCCGGATCGTGGCCGGCCTCGAGGTGCCGACGTCGGGTCGCGTGTGGATCGGCGAGGAGGACGTCACCGACCTCCCGCCGCACGCGCGCGACGTCAGCATGGTGTTCCAGAGCTACGCCCTGTTCCCGCACCTCGCCGTCTTCGACAACGTCGCCTATGGGTTGCGGATCCTGCGGAAGCCCGACGCCGAGGTACGCCGGGCCGTGGCGGAGGCGTTGGCGTTGACGGGGCTCGAGGGGCTGGAGCGCCGCGCCCCGGCGGCGCTCTCGGGTGGCCAGCAGCAGCGGGTGGCGGTGGCCCGGGCGCTGGCGCTCAAGCCGCAGGTGCTGCTCTTCGACGAGCCGCTCTCGAACCTCGACGCGAAGCTCCGCAAGCGGATGCGCGGGGAGATCCGCGCGCTGCAGCAGCGGCTCGGCATAACCGCGCTCTACGTCACGCACGATCAGACCGAGGCGCTGGCGATCTCCGACCGGATCGCCGTGATGGACCGGGGCCGGATCCACCAGATCGGGCGCGCCACCGAGATCTACACCCGGCCGGCCACGCGGTTCGTCGCCGACTTCATCGGGGAGGCGAACTTCCTCCCGGCCCGGGTCCTCGGGCGGGACGCGGCGGGGGTGCGCGTCGAGGCCGGGCCGGTCACGGTCACCGTGGCCGAAGGCGCGGCCGCGGCGGGGCCGGCCACGCTCGTCGTCCGGCCGGAGGCGATCCAAATCCGCCCGGCGCGCCCCGGCGCGCCCACCCCGGAGACCCTGGCCGGCCGGATCGAGCGCGCGGCGTACCTGGGCGGGGCGGGGGAGTATGTCGTGGCGACGGCCGTCGGCCAACTGGCGGTGACGGATCCCCTGATGGCCGACGGCCTCCTCGCGCCCGGCGCCGAGGTGTGGCTGACGTTCTCGCCGCGCGGATTGGCTCTCCTCCGGGACCCCGCGGACTGATATCATGGCGCTCTGGCGTTCGAACCGGTGACGTCGAACCGATGAGGCGAGGGACGTGGTAGGCCTCGGTGTCAGCGCGTGGATCTACGGCGACGCCCCGCTCGACGAGACGCTCGGGCGCATCGGTGCCGCCGGCTACGACGGGGTCGAGCTTCCGGGGGAACCCGACCGCTGGCGCCCCGGGGAGGTGCGCCGCCTGCTCGCGCGCCACGATCTCGTCCCGCTCGCCCTGACCGCGTCGTGCATGGTGCCCGAAACCCGACGCGACCTGGCGCACCCCGACCGGGCCGTCCGGGCCGAAGCGGTGGGGTACCTCGTGCGGTGCCTCGAGTTCGCCGCCGAGATCGGCGCGCCGTTGACGCAGATGCTGCCCTCCGGCGAGACGCGGCTCGGGCCCCTCACCACGCGCGCGGAGGAATGGGCGTGGTCGGTCGAGGGGATGCAGACGGCGGCCCGGGAGGCCGAGCGCCTCGGCGTGCGCATCGCGGTGGAGCCGCTCAACCGGTACGAGGCCTATCTCGTGACGACGATCGCGGAGGCCCTCGCCTACGTCGACGCGGTGGGCTCGCCCTGGGTCGGCCTGACGCTCGATCTGTTTCACGCGAACATCGAGGAGCCCGACATCGGCCAATCCATCCGGGCCGCCGGCGCGCGCCTCTGGCACGTGCAGGTGGCCGATACGAACCGCCAGGGCCTGGGGCGCGGGCACCTGGATCTCGCCCCGTGTCTCCTGGCGCTGCGGCAGATCGACTACGGCGGGGCCCTCGTGGTCGAGGTGGTGGCGCCGGGCCCCGACCCCTTCCGGGCGATCAAGGATGCGCGCTCCGCGGAGATCCTCGACGACTACCTCAGGGAATCGGTCGCGCGACTGCGCGCGGCCTGGCTCGCGCCCGCGTCGATCCGCGGCCGTGCCTCATGAGGGGGCTCCGCCCCGAGACCGCGGCCGCCGTTGGGGCGGCCCGTGCGGCCGGACGGATCCTGATGGCTCGCTTCGGGCACGTGCGCCACGTCCGGTACAAGGGGCCGAAGGATCTGGTCACGGCCGCCGATCTGGCCGCCGAGCGCTGTATCATGAGGATGCTCTCGGCGCGGTTTCCCGCCATCGGCTTCCTCGGAGAGGAGGGGGGACGACGCGGCCCGGCGGGGGAGGATCACTGGATCGTCGATCCGCTGGACGGCACCACCGGCTTCGTGAGCGGGCTGCCGACGTTCGCGGTCTGCGTCGCGCTGGCTCGCGAGAACCGGATCGAGACCGGCGTCATCCTCCTGCCGCGGCTCGGCGAGCTCT
>CAZDYT010000499.1:0-3678 GCA_964509395.1 uncultured bacterium | reverse complement strand
TCGGGAGGCGGCGGGACCAGCCGCACCGCGCCGCTCTTCACGTGCACATCGCGCTGGGGGAAGGGGATCTGGATCCCGTGCCGTCGGAAGGCGGCGTCGATGGCGAAGTTCAGCTCGCTCCGGAAGCTGAGCGGCGTGTAAACCATATCCCGGGTCCACACGACGAGCTCCATGTTCAGCGCCGAGTCTCCGAACCCTCCGAAGAAGACGACAGGCGAGGGCTCGCGAAGCACGGCGGGATGGGCGTTCGCCACCTCGAGGAGAGCCATCCGCACGCGCTGGATGTCGCTCCCGTACGCCACCCCCACGGGGATCCGAAAGCGAACCTTCGGATCGCCATGGCTCCAGTTGATGATCTGGTGGCTGACCAGATCGGCGTTGGGGATGATCATCGTGATGTTGTCGCTCGTGACGATGGTCGTGCTGCGCGCGCCGATCCGCTCCACCCGTCCACCGGTCCCGTGCACCTCGATCCAGTCCCCGATCTCGACGGAGCGCTCTGCCAGGAGTATCAGGCCGCTGACGAAGTTGTTGACGATGGTTTGCAGACCGAACCCGATCCCGACGCCCAGGGCGCCGAGGATCACCGTCAGGCTTCCCATCTCGATGCCGCTCGTCTGCAGGGCGATGATCAGCCCGACCACCAGCAGGACGTAGTAGGTCATCCGCCCGATCGCGTACTGGAGGCCCCGGTTCATCGCGGTCAGGGCCAGCAGGCGAGAGCCCACCAGACGGCCGACGACACGGGCCGTCAGCACCACGATCACGAGGGCGGCCAGGAATTCCCCGAGCTTCAGCAGGCTGATGTGAGCCCCGCCGACCGTCAGGAGCGGCCGCAGTATCCACTCCACCGTGCGCTCCCTCTGTGCCCTGTGAGTCCCCTGGGATGGGCCCTCCGGTCAGGATCGCTGCGCGGGATCGGCTCCCCGAGTGCGCCCCTTCCGGTCACCTCCGGGTGGCTCGCTCACGAGCCGATCGGCGCCGCATCGTCGTCCAGATACCACGCCACGCTCCACGGCGGCAGCTCCTCCCACGCGCGCCCGCCGAGGGCGAGCGAGTAGAGACAGCGGCCCCAGCCGGGACGCGGGCCCCCGTGGGCGACCGCCGTCGGGCCGAGGTTCGCGGCGAGGCGCAGGACGCGGTCCCCGGGGAACACCCACTCAGCCTCGAGCGCCGCCTCGCCCAGGGGCAGCCACCGGGCTCGGGGGCCGCCTCCCCGTGCGAGCAGCGGGACGAGCGCGCGCCGGCGGAGCCCGAGCAGCGTCCGGTGGAAGGCGAGCCACGCGTCGTGGGGCGCCTTCCCGGGCGTCGCCCAGTCGAGCATCGACCGCTCGCGTGTCTCGCGGGCCTGCGGATCGGGGATCCGGTCACGCGTCCGGGGATCGGCGAACTCCGGGAACCGCGCGAACTCGCGCCGGCGCCCCTCGCGGACCGCGGCCGCCAGGTCCGGCCCGAGGTCGCTGAAGAAGAGGAAGGGCTCGGGGGCCGCCCACTCCTGTCCCATGAAGAGGAGGGGCAACGCGGGGGCGAGCAACAGGACGGCGGTCGCCGCGCGCACCGCTTCGGGCGCCGCAAGAGCGGTCAGGCGCTCGCCGAAGGCGCGGTTGCCGATCTGGTCGTGGTTCTGCAGGAACCCGACGAACGCCGTCGGCGGGAGGTGCCCGCTCGGTGCTCCCCGGCGTCGCCCTCGATACCGCGAGGGCTCACCCTGGTACGCGAACCCCTCCGTGAGGCACCGCCCGAGCGCCGGCCCCGCGGGACGGTAGTCGGCATAGTAGCCCCCCTGCTCGCCCGTGACGAGGACGTGGAGCGCGTGGTGGATGTCGTCGTTCCACTGAGCGCGGTAGAGCGGGGCGCCGCCGGTCCCGTCCCGCGCGAGGTAGCGGGGCTCGTTCCCATCGTTCTCGAGGATCAGGTGGACCGGGCGGGTTCGCCCCGGCCCTTGGCGGACCGCCTCGGCCAGCTCGACGAGGACGTCGGGCGTCGAGTCGTCGGCGATGGCGTGGACGGCGTCCAGGCGGAGGCCATCCAGGTGGAACTCCTCGAGCCAGTAGAGGGCGTTGTGGATCACGAACGCCCGGACGACCTCGGAGCCGGGCCCGTCGAAGTTGATGGCATCCCCCCACGGGGTCCGGTGGCGGGGGTTGAAGAAGCCGGGCGCGTAACGAGGCAGGTAGTTTCCCTCGGGCCCGACGTGGTTGTAGACGACGTCGAGGAAGACGGCGAGCCCCCGCGCGTGGCACGCGGCGATCAGGGCTTTCAGCGCCTCCGGCCGGCCGTAGCGCGAGTCGGGAGCGAACGGCAGGACACCGTCATAGCCCCAGCCCCAGCGCCCCGGGAAGTCTGCGACGGGCATCAGCTCGACCGCCGTGACGCCCAGGTCCACGAGGTGGTCGAGCCTCTCCGAGATCGCCGTGAAGGTCCCCGCGGGCGTGAAGGTCCCCACGTGGAGCTCATAGAAGACCAGGCCCTCCGCCGGCACCCCGGCCCAGCCGGCATCCGGCCACTCGTACGCGAGGGGATCCACGACCTTGCTCGGCCCGTGGACGTCGTCAGGCTGAAACCGGGAGGCCGGATCGGGCACGAGCAGGTCGCCGTCGATCCGGAAGCGATAGCGCGTGCCCGGGGGCGCGTCCCGCGTCACGAGCGTGGCCCAGCCGTCGCCGTCTCGGTCCACCGGGAGGGCTTCGCGAGACTCCTCCAGCCACAGCGCGACCTCGCGCGCGGCCGGCGCCCACAGCCGGAACCGGGTGCGGCCTTCCGCAAGGAGCTCCGCGCCGAACGGCATCCGGTGCGCGCGCCTCACGGCCTCCTCCGGGGCCGGCGCAGGCGGAGCAGGGCCAGGGACCGGGCCTCCAGAGGGTACCGATCGCCCGCCTTGAAGGCGCGGGCGCGCGACCCGACCTCCCACGCGCGCGTGTCGAGCACCAGCTCCCAGCGCACGCCCGCCCGGTGCGCGGGGAGCACGAAGTCGAGCGCCTCGGGGTGGGCGCTCAGGAGCAGGAGGAACGTGTCGTCCACGATGGGCGCCCCCACCGCCTCCGTCTCCTCGATCGCCAGTGCGCGCCCAGGCGGCGCGCCGCCGCCATTATCGCACGCCCGCCGGGACGTCCTTCTCGCGCGACCCCGGTGAAGTCGGCGGTCCTCCGTGATCGCGCGGCCCCCCGGCAGGGGAAGGAGCGCGGCCCCGCCTAGGCTTGCGCGCCGGTGCGCCGCGATGCCATCATGGCCCTCGCCGGAGGCGCCGCTCCATGCACGTCCTGGTCACCGGGTCCACGGGCCTCATCGGCTCGACGCTGGTCCCCTTCCTCACCGCGGCCGGGCATCGCGTGACCCGCCTGGTGCGGCCCGCGTCCGGCCCGCCGGAGCCGACCGCGCGCGCCTGGGACCCGGCGAAGGGGCTTCTGAACGCCGCGGACCTCGAAGGCGTGGACGCGGCCGTGCACCTCGCCGGGGAAAACCTGGCCTCGGGCCGGTGGACGGCGCCACGGAAGGCACGGATCCGCGCGAGCCGCGTCGGGAGCACCGCGCTCCTGTGCGACACGCTCGCGCGGCTCGCCGCCCCGCCCCAGGCACTCGTCTGCGCGTCCGCCGTGGGCTACTACGGCAACCGCGGTGACGAGCTGCTCCGCGAGGAGAGCGGGCCGGGGACGGGTTTTCTCGCGGAGGTGTGTCGCG
>CAZDYT010000498.1:0-3683 GCA_964509395.1 uncultured bacterium | reverse complement strand
CGCGGCCGCGCTGGCCGGGCTGCCGGTCCGCATGGTCCTGAATCCCCACTACGCCGAGGGACAGTCGACGTCGCTCCGGGCCGGCCTCGACGCCCTCCCACCGGAAGCGGAAGCGGCCGTCATTGCGCTCGGCGACCAGCCGCTCCCGGATCCCGCGCTCATCCGGCGGCTCGTCGCCGCCTTTCGCGCGAACGGGCGGCCGATCGTCGTCCCCTGCTACCGCGACGGGCGAGGGAACCCGGTGCTCTTCGCCGCGTCGCTCTTCGACGAGCTCCGCGCCGTCGGTGGGGACCAGGGGGGCCGCGCGGTCATCGCTCGCGACCCGGCGCGCGTCGCGGAGGTCGCGGTGGACGGGCCGATGCCACCCGACGTCGACACGTGGACCGACTACGAGGCGTTGCGACGAGATGCGATACAATGAGTCCGGAGCCTCACGACCCTTCGCAGGGTGCGGAGAACAGCTCGCGAGGAGCCCCGATGCGTGACGAGATCCGGAAGATCCAGGTCCTGATGGAGGAGGCCGCCTACATCACGGATGCCGCCGTCTCGACGGCCGTCCACCTGGCGATGACGCTCCAGAAGCCGCTTCTCGTCGAGGGGCACGCCGGGGTGGGGAAGACCGAGATCGCGAAGATCCTGGCCGAGGTCCTGGGGACGAACCTGATCCGGCTCCAGTGCTACGAGGGGCTCGACGCGTCGACGGCGCTCTACGAATGGAACTACCCGAAGCAGCTTCTCCGGATCAAGCTAGAAGAGCGCGAGGTGCGGTCGGTGGAAGAGAAGGAGGCCGACATCTTCTCGGCGCCGTTCCTCCTCAAGCGGCCGCTCCTCCAGGCGATCACGCAGGACGGCCGGCCCCCGGTCCTGCTCGTGGACGAGATCGACCGGTCGGACCTGGAGTTCGAGAGCTTCCTCCTCGAGGTGCTGTCCGACTTCCAGGTGACGATTCCCGAGATCGGGACGATCCGGGCGACCCATCGGCCTCACGTGGTGCTGACCTCGAACCGCTCGCGCGACCTCTCGGACGCGCTCAGGCGCCGCTGCCTCTACCTCTGGATCGACTACCCCTCCTTCGAGAAGGAGGTCCGCATCCTGCGGACCAAAGTGCCGGGGATCAACGACCGCCTGGCCGGCCAGATCGCGCGCGTCATGCAGAGCTTGCGACGGATGAAGCTCGCCAAGGTGCCCGGGATCGCGGAGACCCTCGACTGGGCGGCGGCGCTCGCCGCGCTCCACGCGCACCACCTCGACGCCGAGCTGGTTCGCGAGACGCTCGGATGCGTCCTCAAGGAGGTGGAGGACCTCAAGCGCCTCGAGGCCGACCTCGCGAGTGGTCGCCTCTCCGAGCTCCTGGAGAGCTAGGCCAGCGCACAGCCTCACGGGCATGCGCGTGCGGGCCCGTCCGCTCCCGAGTGACCTCCTCACCGCCACCGTGCGCTTCTGCCGGCTCCTCCGCGCCCGCGGGCTCGGCGTCACGCCGGCCGGGAGCCGCGACGCGCTCCGGACGCTCGAGCTGATCGACCTCGGCGACCGGGCGGAGGTTCACCGGGCGCTGCGGGCCGTTCTCGCCTCCCGTCCCGAGGAGTTCCCCGTCTTCGATGCCGCCTTCGATGCCTTCTGGGGCGGTCTCCCCGACCTCTCGACCCTCGGCGGTCCCCCGGGCGCGGGGGCGGCGCCAGCCGTCGTAGCGGTGGAGGCTCACTTCCCGCGGGCCCGGGACGGGGCGCTCGAGTTCGCCGAGTGGACCGACTTCGGGGAGGGGGAGGGCGAGCCGGTGGGGCTTCCCGGCCTCTCGGACATCGAGGGGATGCTGGGGAAGGACTTCTCCGCCTTCACGGCGGACGAGCTGGAAGAGGTCGCACGCCTCGCGGCCCAGCTCGCGCGCCGCCTCGCCACTCGGAAGAGCCGGCGGCTCCGGCCCTCCCGCCGGCACGGCCGGGTGGACCTTCGCCGCACCATGCGGACGAGCCTGACGCGGGGCGAACCGGTCGAGCTGGCCCGCCGCCAGCGGAAGATCCTCAAGACGAAGCTCGTCGTCCTCTGCGACGTGTCGGGCTCGATGGACCTCTACAGCCGGCTCCTCATCCAGTTCCTCTACGCGCTCCAGAACCAGCTCGGGCGCATGGAGACGTTCGTCTTCTCCACGCGGCTCCACCGGATCACCGAGGAGCTGCGGGGCCAGACGTACACCACCGCGCTGACCCGGCTCAGCGACGTCCGCGATTGGTCGGGGGGGACGAAGATCGGTGAGAGCCTCCGGACGTTCCTCCAGGAGTGGCGGCGCCTGCTCGACCGCGACACGGTCGTCCTCGTGCTCTCCGACGGGTGGGATACCGGGGAGCCCGCGGTCCTCGGCGAGACCCTGGCCCAGATCCGCCGGCACGCGGGCAAGGTCGTCTGGCTGAACCCGCTCCTGGGGAGCCCCGACTACCAGCCGCTGACGCAGGGGATGGTCGCCGCCCTTCCGCACGTGGACGCGTTTCTGCCCGCGCACAACCTGGACTCGCTGCGGGCGTTGGCCCGGCACCTCAAGCCATGAGGGACCGGCCGAACACCGCCCGGGCGCGCGGCCGTCACCCCCCGTGGACGCGGTAGTGGCTCGGCCGATCGTCGTGCTCGGGCTCTGGCACCTCGGCCCCACGATCGCGGCCTGCCTGGCCGCAGAAGGATTCCGGGTCGTTGGAACCGACCCCGATCCGAATCTCGTGGCGGAGCTGGCGCAGGGGCGCGTGCCCGTGGCGGAGCCCGGGCTGGCAGAGCTGGTGCAGGCGGAGCTCGCGAGCGGCCGGCTCTCGTTCCAACCGGACCCCGCGACGGCGCTGGCCGAGGCTGACCTGATGTGGGTGGCCTTCGACACGCCGGTCGACGACGAGGACGAAGCCGACGTCGGGTTTGTGCGACGCGAGACCGCGCGCCTGATTCGGCTCCTCCCCGAGGGGGCGACGGTGGCGGTGTCCTCACAGGTGCCGGTCGGATTCACGCGCGGCCTTCGCGAGTGGTGGGTCTCGACCGGGCCGCCGCGTCGGCTCCGCTTTGCCTACTCGCCCGAGAACCTCCGCATCGGCACGGCCCTCCAGAGCTTCCGCCAGCCGGCTCGAACCGTAATCGGGACCGAGGACGGGACGCCGAATCAGAGCGTCCGTGCGGCGTTGGCGCCGTTCGCCCGCGAGCTGCTGTGGATGTCGATCGAGTCGGCGGAGTTCACGAAACACGCCCTGAACGCCTTCCTGGCGACATCGGTCGCGTTCATCAACGAGATTGCCCGGCTGTGCGAACGGTATGGGGCCGACGCCAAAGAGGTGGAACGCGCGCTCAAGAGCGATCCGCGGATCGGCCCCGGCGCCTATCTCTCGCCGGGCCCGGCGTTCGCCGGCGGGACGCTCGCCCGAGACGTCCGGTTCTTGCGGCGGCTTGGCGACGAGACCGGGGTCCGGACGCTCCTCCTCGCGGGCGTGCTGGAGAGCAACGCCGAGCAGGACGAGTGGCGCCGGCGAAAGATCGAAGAGCTCGTGGGCCACCTTGCGGGCGCCCGCATCGGCGTCTTGGGGCTGACCTACAAGCCGGGCACCGACACCCTCCGCCGATCGGCGGCCCTGGCCCTGTGCGCCTGGCTCGCCGAACGCGGGGCCCTTGTCAGGGCGCACGATCCCGCCGTACGGCTCCTTCCCTCCGGCTTCGTTCCC
>CAZDYT010000497.1:0-3689 GCA_964509395.1 uncultured bacterium | reverse complement strand
ACCCTCGGGATGACGATGATGCTCTGGAAGATCCTGCGCGAGGAGCGGCCCACCTACATGGCCATCGCCTGGGACGCGCCGGGGCCCACCTTCCGCCACCAGCAGTTCGAGGCGTACAAGATCCAGCGCCCCGGCATGCCGAAGGACCTCGTCGACCAGCTGCCGTGGGTCCGCACCTCGCTCGAGGCGCTCGGGCTCCCCGTCCTCGAGCTGTCGGGGTACGAGGCGGACGACATCCTGGCGACCGCCGTCGCGCGGCTCCACGCGAGCCCCGTCGAGCTGGTCCTCGTGACGGCCGACAAGGACGCGCTCCAGCTCGTCGGCCCCAAGGTGAGCGTGCTCTCCGTCCTGGGGCGGACCGGCGAGCGGGTCGTGTACGATGAGGCCAGGGTCGTCGAGCGCTGGGGCGTCCCGCCGGCGCGGATCCCCGACGTCCTCGGCCTCATGGGCGACGCCATCGACAACATCCCCGGCGTGCCCGGCGTGGGCGAGGTGACGGCCCAGAAGCTCCTGCGCCAGTTCGGGAGCCTGGAGGCCCTCTACGGGAACCTCGCCGTGGTCTCCGGGGCGAAGCTCCGCGAGGCGCTCGGCCGGTACCGCGACCAGGCCTTCTTCTCGCGCCAGCTCGCGGTGCTCGACGCGGGGACCCCGGTGGAGATCGACCTCGAGCGCTTCCGTGTCCGCGACCCCGACTGGGAGCGCCTCCGCGCGCTCTGGACCGAGCTGGAGTTCTCGAGCCTCCTCCGCCAGCTTCCCGCCCGCGCGGTCGCCGTCCCGTCGGCGGCGGTGCCGCGGGTGGACGCGGCGGGGTGGGCGGCCTGGCTCGGGCGGGCCGGGGACCTGGTCGCCGTCGAGCCCGTCGTGACGGGGAGCCCGCCCGACCTCCAGCTCCTCGGCCTCGCGGGCTACAGCCCGGCGGCGGCGCCCTGCTACTTGGCCGAGCCCCCTGCGGTGCCGGAGGGGCTCCGGCTCGTGGGACACGACGTGAAGGCCCTCTGCGGGATCCTTGAGGCGCGCGGGCGCGCGCTCCCACCGGCGCGGCTCGAGGACACCGCCGTCGCGGCGTATCTCCTGAACTCGGGGCGGACCGGCTACCCGCTCGAGCAGCTCTGCCCCGAGGCGGTGGGTGAGGCCCCGCCGGGGCCGCTCGAGACTCTCCTCGAGGGGAAGGCGCCGACCGAGCCCGACCCGGGCCTGCTCGCGGCGTGGGCGGGGGCCCGCGCCGAGGGGGTCTGGCGGCTCTGGGAGTCTCAGCGCCCGCTGCTGGAGCGGGACGGGTTGCTCCCCCTCTACCGCGACCTCGAGCTGCCGCTGGTCCCCGTGCTGGCGGCGATGGAGGCGGTCGGGATCCGCGTCGCCCCGGAGCGGCTCGAGCTGCTCGCGAAGGAGCTCGAGCGGCAGCTCGACGCCCTTCTCCGCGAGATCCACACGCTCGCGGGAGAGCCCGTGAACCCGAACTCCCCGAAGCAGCTCGCGGTGGTCCTCTTCGAGAAGCTGAAGCTGCCGCCCCTCAAGCGGACGAAGACCGGCTACTCCACCGACGTCGACGTCCTGGAGGAGCTGGCGCTCGGCCACCCGCTCCCGCAGAAGATCCTCGAGTACCGCCAGCTCGCGAAGCTGAAGGGCACCTACGCCGATGCGCTGCCCGTGCTCGTCCACCCGCGCACCGGGCGGATCCACACCTCGTTCAACCAGCTCGTGGCGGCGACCGGGCGGCTGAGCTCCTCCAATCCCAACCTCATGAACATCCCGATCCGGAGCGAGCTGGGCCTGCGCATCCGGCGCGCCTTCATCCCCGAGGAGGGCTGGCGCTTCCTCGCCGCGGACTACTCGCAGATCGAGCTGCGGGTCTTCGCGCACCTCTCCGGCGAGGAGGCGCTCGTGGAGGCCTTCCGCCGGGACGAGGACATCCACACCCGCACGGCGGTCGAGATCCTCCGCGTGCCGCCCGCCGAGGTCACGCCCGACATGCGGCGGCTCGCCAAGGTCGTGAACTTCGGGATCCTCTACGGGATCTCGGGCTTCGGCCTGGCGCAGGCGGCGCGGATCTCGCGCGAGGACGCCCAGCGGTACATCGACGCCTACTTCGCCGCGCACCCGAAGGTGCGCGCGTACATCGACCGGACGGTCGCGGAGGGACGCGAGCGCGGCTACGTCACCACGCTCCTCGGCCGCCGGCGCTATCTCCCGGAGCTCACCTCCCGGAACGCCCAGGTGCGGGCCGCGGCCGAGCGGATGGCCGCCAACGCGCCGATCCAGGGGAGCGCCTCCGACATCATCAAGCTCGCGATGGTCCGCCTCGCGGCGGCGCTCGCCGAGCGCGGGCTCGGGGCCCGCATGCTCCTCCAGGTGCACGACGAGCTCCTCTTCGAGGTGCCGGAAGCCGAGCGGGAGCGCGTGCGCGCGCTGGTGCGCGAGATCATGGAGTCGGTGATGCGGCTCGACGTCCCGCTCCGCGTGGACGTCAAGGAAGGCCGCGACTGGTCCCAGGTGTGAGATTCGAAGGGGGGCTTTGCCCCCCTTCGAGTCCCGCGAGTCGCGCGGGCAGAAGCCCGGGCGCGGAGCGCTTCGACCTCGCGCGGGGACCCGGAGACCGTGTGGGGCGCGTCAACCGCGCGGAGAGTATCGATGGCCGAGTTCCGCTACGTCGTCTGCGACGTGTTCACCGACCGGCCGCTCGCCGGGAACCAGCTCGCCGTCTTCACCGACGCCCGCCAGATCCCGGAGGCGCTGCTCCAGCCGCTCGCCCGCGAGCTGAACCTCTCCGAGACCGTGTTCGTCTACCCGCCCCAGGCGGGCGGACACGTGCGGATCCGCATCTTCACGCCGGCGAGCGAGCTGCCCTTCGCCGGCCATCCCGTCCTCGGCGCGGCCTTCGTTCTGGCCGCGCCGCTCCAGCTCCCCCAGATCGTCCTCGAGACCGGCGCGGGCCCCGTCCCGGTCACGCTCGAGCGGGACGGGCCGCGGATCGTCTTCGGGTGGATGACGCAGCCCCTGCCGGCCATCGAGCCGTTTCCCGCGGCGGCGGCGCTCCTCGCCGCGCTGGGCGTCGAGCGCTCGGAGCTCCCCGTGGAGCTCTACGTCAACGGCCCCCGGCATGTGTTCGTGAAGCTCCCGAGCGAGGCCGACGTGGTCCGGCTCGCGCCCGACCTCGCGGCCCTCGCGCGCCTGCCGCTCACGCTCGCCAACTGCTTCGCCGGGCGCGGCCGCCGCTGGAAGACGCGCGCGTTCGGCCCGGCGGCGGGCGTCCCCGAGGATCCCGCGAGCGGCTCCGCCGCGGGTCCGCTGGCGTGGCATCTCGCGCGCCACGGGCTGATCGGCTTCGGCGAGGAGATCGAGATCGCCCAGGGCGCCGAGGTCGGCCGGCCGAGCACGCTCTACGCGCGGGTGGCGGGCTCGCGCGAGCGGATCGAGAGGGTCGAGGTCGGAGGCTCCGCGGTGGTCGTCGCGCGCGGCGAGTTTCGCCTGGACGTGTGGCGTTAGCTCTTGCTGCGGAGGCGGATTCCGCCTGGCTCGATTACGACTAGCCCGACTGAATTCATGAACGCCGCGGCACGGGCGGGTCCTGCCGCGGCGAACAGCCCACCGGCGTCCTCGCGGCGAAGAACGAGGCGGCCCTGAGGCCGTCCGGAGGGGTGCGCGTGAAACACCCCCGGCGGTGTATCACGCCGCTGCGGGCGCCGTCGGGT